>NZ_CP032628.1 GCF_003627095.1 Lactococcus allomyrinae
TTGGATAATTGTCCGGAGAGCGTTTCAAGTTCAACACCATATAGATCAGATTTCTGTTTCAGTGCCTCTGGCATCGCAGAAAAGAAGTTACCAGAACCCATTGAAGGGTCAAGTACTCGACCACCTTTAAAGCCTAAATCATCAAGCTGACGATAAAGACGTGCAATGATGTCAGGGTCAGTAAAATAAGCTGTTAAACTGGATTTTCTCATATTGTTATATTCTTGTGTTGAAACAAGTGCTTTTAAATGCTCTCTTTCTTTTTGGAATCGAGGATTACTTTCATCAAAAAAAGTATTTGCTAAACCACCCCAACCAACATATTTTGCAAGAATTTCTTGTTCTGATGATGTGGCGTTTCTTTTGTCAGTGTTTAACTCTTTCAAAAGTTGAAGGGCTTGGATATTATCTTGGACTTTATCTGCAGCTTTTTGAGAATAAATAGATTCGACTGGGAATGAATAATCTATGAGTGGTTTAGAAATTTGAGTGGTCCTATCTGAATCGCTCTGTACTGGTACTTTATCTTTTGCATCCATGTCAACGTGGCCCGATTGTTTTTCCAAATCAGAAGATTTTTTGTGGACTTCGATAGTAGGTTCAGTTTCTGGAATGACATCTTCAGCGTAATTATCTTCAAAATCAAATAGTGAGATTTCAGTTTGTTGTTCTTTCTCTGGAACTGCAGTTTCTTCTCGCCAACGTGCCCTGGCATAATCAATATTTTTGGGTTCGCTTTTCCACGTTTCATATTCCAATTGGTCTTTGCCATCTAAGTATTTACCGCTAATTACGGCTTCGCTTAAATATTCAACTACTTTCGACCAAGGTATTCTTCGTTCAACAGGTTTCCAAATTTTAACTCCTTTTGAATCAGTCATGAAGTCAAAGTTGCCATCTCCTCGACCACCAATCCCGCATTCATCTTTCAAAAAAGTGACTGCCTTAGTTTTTGTCAGTGTAAATTCATGCTCTGAAAAATAATATTGAATCCGTTGTTTACCTTGTTCAAACCCTGAACCATATTTAAATACTTCTTGTAAAAGGTCATTATCAGTCCAACCTTCGCCAACAACAACCTCATCCTTCTGAGAGAGTGGCTCCTCAGATTTTTCTTCCTCTTGTTTCAAATCACTAAAATTAAGGTCATTCAATCCAAGCATAAAGACATCTAGAATTTTTGAGCGAATAGCTGCACTCATTGGTTTTGTTGAGTACTCCTTTTTATCCGTAGATACCCAGAACACGACTTGGGAATCATCATTTGTTCCACGTTCACGTCCGATATAGTTATAACCAAATTGAACATCGCCGTCTGATGTCTTAATATCATATGTGTCATACGAACCTGATACATTTTGTCCTTGAAGTTTTAAATTTTGAATCTCCATATAAGATTCAAACAGTTTTGTGTACACATCATCAATAATAGTTGTATATTCATCTTTACTGGATACAAAAGGTAGTTTTGTGCTTGAAGACACGGCACTTGCTTCAGGAGTTTTTTCAGTCTTACTCTCTAATTTATTTTGTTCTGGTCCACCCACCATTTGAGTAGAGCTTTGTGAAAATTGTTCTTGAAGCGCTTCATCTGACTGCTTTTCTTCGGGAATTATTCTGTTGATTTCTTCAAGCGTCATCATAGATAAGTAGCCTGCTTGTTTCAGCTCTGAACGAATGTAGCGGAGTAGCTCAGATTTTTGTTTTTCATTTTTAAAATCATCGCCTGAAAGGATAAAAACACCCGTGGTCAAATTCATTTTAACCAATGGAATCGAATCTCCATTGTCCGTCAGCCGATAGGCAGTAAAGTTTTGGTATTTCTCCTTAATGGAAACTTGAACATCCACAAATGAAGAGCCAAACGACTCAAACCAATCCCCGTCTCTTGCGATAAAATCAAAAATTTCATCAGATAGACGAGATTCAAGTTGAGCTAGTTTTGAAGGGGACGGTTGTTCGATATCGTCTGCTTTTAAGGATTCACGCATAGGACTTTGATTTTGTGCTACAGACCGTTCAGTTTCTGGTTCAAGTAAATGTTCATAAATTTGTTTTCCGATTACACGTGGAAAATCAATTGGTTGATGATTAAGGAGGAATTGATATAACTGCTTTTGTTCAGGATAATGTTGTACCAAATATTTATTAATACTATCATTAAGAGAAAATTCAAAGTCACGATAGGTATTTATTTTTGCTGAATTGGCTAAATCATTGTCAGTAATTAGATTGTTTCTTAACTTATCAAAGAATTCAACATAATCAGCATCAGAAAGTTCAGAGGGAGAATCCTCATAGAATGTTGGAATAATTTCTGTTATTATACCAATTTGTTCTTCAGTTAAATCAGGAAAGACACTTGATTTTTCGTAAGGGGCAAATTCTTTGTTTAAGGTATTGATTTTTGAATTAAAATTGATGTTGGGTTCTAGTTCTTCAATTTTTTGCTGAAGCTGTTCTTGTTTTTCGAGTTGCTCTTCTGTCAGTAAAGTAACGCGCCCATAGTTGGCAAGAATTTGACGAGAAAATTCTTGTGAGAAGTTATTTCCTAAAGCAAAACTGCGTAAAAGGCTCCCTTGGTCAGAAGTTTCCTCAAAGGTGTTTAAGACCGTTTGTGCAATTTCTTGATAATAATTATCTTCTTCTAAAAAAGCCCCAAACTCTTCTAAAAGATTATATTTAGCAATAACAAGCGCAAGATTGACTTGATCGGTTGTATAATTCGGAAGTGTTGGAACGCTTTGCTCAATATATTCTTGCATGAACTGAGTGAGTGATGCGTTATACTCGTCTAAATCGAAATCCCCCAACAAATAATCTTGTCCTGTCAACTCCCCGATGGTGTTCACAAGTACTCGTTCATCCACGAGTGTTTCTTGAAAACGAATGGGTTCGTGTACGGTAGTTTGAGTGATGTCATAGAGTGTTTCTCTCACCCGTCCATGTTCATCCCATAATCTCACACTTGCTTTTTGTCCAAACGCAACACTAGATTCTGTGCTTAAATCTTTCCAGTATTGAAAAGAACCCAAAAGCGTTGCCTCTGGGTTCTGTAAGTAAATGGAAATTATATCATTGATTTTTCGGTGGTGGTGGCGCTGATTGAAGTTTAAAAAATCTAGCTTTTCTTCTCTTGAAAGAATATTAAAATGAGCTAGAAAGTCACTCATTGCTTGTACGACTTGTTCTCTATTCATTATTTTTCTCACATTTCTAAGTTATCGTTTTCTTTACTATTTTTTAGGCAGTATAATATCATCAGTAAATTTAAAGACATCCTCAATATAGGGTTGATTTGAATGAGTTAGACGAACATCAAAGCCTTTTTCTTGAAATTTTTTCATCAAATCATCAAGTGCTTCTAATTTGGGTATCATTACTCGATTAAACCACTCAATGCCTGAGCGTTCTATTATTCTTTTTTTATACTCTGCCATATATTGAGCATCACTATTATCAGGTAGAATTACGGTTAAATCATGTGCTTTCGTATATAGGTTAGGGCGTTTAAGCCATTCTAATAGTTCTAATTCGTCTGTAACAAAAATATAAGAGAATACATCTGTGTCCGCTTGGACATTAATTAAATCTGAAGCAGCGTACCAAAAAAATCCTTTCTGCCTTGGAGTCATTCCTTTTGTAGAACGACTTTCATTAAAATCTCTGTCAAACGTCCGCTCTTTATTCAATTGGTATATTGTTGTTTTTCCCAAACATGGGGATGCTGAAATAATATGTGTCATGCTTTCTCCTTAATTTTGTACTGCAGTTCCATCACTGTAATTAATCGTGGCATTAGGGCTAAGATTGTCAAGAGTGACTTGAGTGATTCCTCTGTCATCAATGGTTTCGTTTCCTCCGACCGCAACTTTTACAGCTTTACCTTTTGCATCATAGCCCTGATAAGAAAGGGAGACTTGTCTAGGAATGAGTTCGTTTCCTTGGTAAATTGGGACGACTTGATAGCTTAACCACTCGTTAGGGTGTGTTTTAAGCCATACCGCTAAACGATTTTCGTAGTAAAGCATACTCTTAGGGTTGGAATCATCCATTCCTGAAAGACTGCCTGCATTGAGATAAGCTGTTTCAGGGACTAGGTTTTTCGGCTCGTCATTCAGCCCTGAGAACTGATAGCCGACCAAATGCCCTCGATTCATGAGCCAATGCCCATTAAACTTATAATTATGCCACCCCACAGGGTTGTAGGAAAGGCGGGGCTCTCTTTTTCGAGTGGGTAAGTCTTTGGCTTGGAGCTGAATTTGAGCGCCTGTTGCTCTTCCCAAAGCATCAAGGGGACTTAATTTGAGCTGATACTCCCCACTAAATGATGTTTTTGAGGGTGTTGATTGCTTGGAAAAGCTTGTGCTACTTTCAGGCCCCACACTGCTAAAAATTGAAGGTGGGTTGGCAACCTGTGTGATTTTTTCTCCCAAATCAATGCTTAACACTTTAGGGAGAACAATCGTCCCAGAGATAAGCAATAAAATCAAAAAGAGTAGGATTGGTTTTGTTTTTTTCATTCCTTCTTTCATCCCATCACCATTTCTTCTTTTGTCGTTGCTTCAGTTAGAGCTTGCTCGTATGCTTTAGCATGATAGGTCAAAACATCATTCCAGTCTTTTCCATAAGCAGAGTCAGGACGGTCATCCTCAAAAAGGACTGAATCGCCATTCCATTCAAGGACAAGCTCATTTTGTTTATCAAATTTTTTCCAAAACAAAGTCCCTTGTTCATCATTATCAACACAAATATGAATCGAACGTTCTAGCTCTTTTGGTTCCTGACTCATGCCATAGGTTGCCTGCGCATAATTCATGGCAAGTTCCACACGATTAGCGTTCGAAGTTCCGCTCACTGAGAACAAGAGACAGTCTTTGATTTCAGGGTGGAGCGCCCAGTAAGATAACAAATCAACGGGGGCTTCAAAAACATAGATGTCTTTGACCTTTCCACTTCCTATTTTGATGTTGTACCCAAAGTTTTCGGAGTTTTTCGCAATCCCTTTAAAGTAAGGATGCTCTTCATCAGGACGATAAACAGTTCCCTTGACATCTGCCCCAACCACCTGACCATTCTTGTACCAGGGGAAGACAATTTGTTGGTATTTATCTTGAATGATATAGCGTTTCTCTACTAATAATTTCACTAGTTTTTCGGGAAGTTTGCGTTGATTGACGAGGAGTTCTGTGGCACGGTCCGCATTAGGCGAGGGTTTAAAATACCACCGAAAAGGTTCTTTCGGTTGAGGGTTATGATTGATTTCAACAAGATTGACATCTGTAGCTTGTAAGTGTTCGACTGCTTTTGCAAAATCTAAGCCTGTTTCATTTTGAACAAGGGCAATGACATCCGCCCCCTTGACCCCTGTGCGATAATTCGAGTAGGTATTAGACTGCGCATTAAAATGATAGGCAAGGTTTTTTCCTGAGCGATAACCTGAGCCTACTTTGGTTATTGGAAGTCCTAACGATTCCGCAATCTTTAGAATATCTTTGGCATTTGCTTCTTTAATTTGTTCATCTGTAACCATTGATTTTTCCTTTCAAAAAAACACGTCGAATTTTAGACGTGTGGGCTTTGTTTTTATAAATATTATGACAGCCAACCTCCTACCCAACCATAGAGTGCGTTAAACAAAAGACTCACTAAGACCAACACAATCAGAGCATAAATTTGACGTTGTTTGACGGTCATCACTTTTCCTTCATGCGCCATGATAGAAGAGATTGCTGCAGGCGATTGATACTGGATTGCTTTTTTAATCCCTTTAAAGAACAGGGCAATCTTGTGCAAGATAAATAAGGCATTGATATAGCGACTATTGACAAAGTGATAACGTCCGTCTGCTGTCTTTACAAACTTTCTACTGATTGGTGTGAGTAAGGAGATGACCTTTAAATTGACTTCTCCTTGAGTGAATGGACTTTTTAAATTTTTAGTTCCCCTTTCATCAAAAGAATAAATATTTTCTTTACCATAAGGAGTAAAATCACTCTCTAAAGTTTGAACAGAGTTAGAGGCATAGAAAAGATAGCCTAAATAGCGTTCTTTTACAAATACGACGAGGAAGTTTAAAAAAAGCAATGCCAAACCAAGACGTAAACTTTGTGTCGAAAAATATTCAATAGAGTAATGACTAAAAGTCTTCATTCCTTGTGAATAAGCATGAAAAATCGGGAGTATTCCAAACAAAATAATTCTTCGACGTTGGCTTACAAGTTTAGAGATGAGCTTTTTAAAACTACTGAAGGCTCCTGTGAGACTTAATAAATTAAACATGATTAGAAGAGATGGAACGGTAATTATTGCCAAAAGAAAAAGCATTCCTAATAAATGCTCATACACATTGATAACCGTTAACACTTGATGTTTTGATTTTGCGGCAGATAAAATAAACGCTCCAGTCGTGCTTATCAGGTAATATTTTACCCAAATCACCAAGGCATCCCTCAGTAAAATTAAAAAGTTGAGCCAATGTTTATTTAGAGTTTCAGATTTAATAAATTTCATGTTTTTTTCTTTCTAAAAAATAAAAATGCGGGTTAATATTCCGCATTATTTTCATATTCCATTTCTTCTTTCATCCGTTCATAGTCACGGAGATTCTTTTGTTCATGATAGGACTTCTCAAAAGCTGCATTCAAGTGATTCAAACTTCGTCCTCTGCTGTGAAATGAGTGAGGATAATTTGGATACTTTACAAGTAGCTTTGCTTGCGTTTGATTGGCTTTATAAAACTCATTCATGTCTTTTAAAAGTCCATTCCCAAGGCTTGCTTCGAGGGCATTGAGCTTACTTTCTTTAAAGTCATCATAGCGACTTTCCCCGTACGTTTCCTTATAAAAGAAGACGGCATGGTCTAAAGCTTCATTGAGGTGTTTAAACTCGTCAGAGCGGTAATGTTCAATGTAGTCGTCAATGAATTGCTCCATTAAAGGTCGGATAGCATTAAGGGCATTGTTATTGTATTTCCAAAGCTGACGATTAGAGGGGAGTTGATGATAAATCTTGTCATAGGCTTTTTGGAGTTGGCGGTCATGACGAAGGGCATGATAGAGTGAGTCACGATTGCCGACTTGTTGCCTTGACAGATCATTAATTTTGGCTAACATCTCACTCTGGTCGGCGATGGCGCTTGCGACTTGTGACTTAATCCGCTCCAAGTTTTTTTGATGGAGTTTGCCTTTATAATCCCAAATCACTTCCCCTGTTTCTTTCGAGTAAAGGCGATTGCCATTTTTGTCCAAGGGATAGTATTTTTTTCGAGTGGGTTCAGGCTCCACCATTGCAATATGGACATGGATATTGTCGGTGTTGTAATGAATAGCTGCAGTCCAAACGGCGCCTTCCATTCCCTCGTTGTGAATTAATTCTTTCATGGCGCTTCGTGTCCCATTCATGACCACTTCCTCATCTAATGAATGAGTAAGCGGGTCATACCGTCCATGTTTTTCAAGCCATGCATTATCAAAGGAAACCACGTGTTGCCACATGAGTGAACGACTCTCTTGGGCTTGTTTGAATAGGTCAATCATCTGCTCCATTTGTTCAGGCGTGAGGAAGTCATGAGCATCACTAAATAAGGCAGATGTCTTTTCGGGATTGCTCATGTAGTAATTGTAAGTGTCAAAGTTGGATTCTTTCAAATCGTCCATTGCGACATTGTACCAATCATAGGCGTTGGTTCGAACAGCTTCAGGACGATTCATATAGTCTAAATAGGATTGAAAACCTTGAGAGGTTGCCGAAACAAACTTTGTTGAATCAATAACACCAGGGCTACTCATTTAAGACTTTCCTCCCATTTGTTCATTTCATAACTGGCACGTTCCGCTCGTTCTTGTCGAATCGTTGTTAACATTTCTTTCCATTTCCCATCGAGGATTGCGAACGGTTCTGAGCGATATTCCGCAAACGTTTTGGCTTTGGGGAGAGGCTGGTCTGGGCGAAGCACTTCCCGCTCGTACAATTCCGTATTTTTGATTTGAGCAAGGAGCCATGTTTGCTTTTCAGTAGCTCGAAGCGCCAACCTCATTTGAAGGAGTTCAGGCTTTAAGAGTTTCGTGAAATCTTCTAAGAGGTCGCTCCGTTCATCAAGTTTCTTTTTTAGTTTTTCATTTTGATTAAGAAGTGCCCCAAGTGCCTGTATTGATGTTCCTTCAAAAGTTTCGAAATAACCAAAGAGTTCGGGGTGTCTTTGCTTTGTCAGTTGAATATTTATTTTTTCAGCCATTGTTTAAATCCTTTCTTCTATTTGAGTAATTAAGACATGGAGTAAGTCATTATTTTTTTTGAGTTGAGAGGCAAGTGCCAACCTTATTTTACTTTCGGAATCCATCTCTAGAAACTCACCTGCCGTCATCAACTCTCGTCTAATCAATCGACGTAAATATTCTTGTCGGCTAATCTTTCTTTGCGCTGCAAGTCGGTCTAATTGAGCGACTTCTTTTTCGTTAAGAAAACGAAGTTTAATCTCCATGTGTTTGTTCCTTATCTAAAAATTTTAACGCTCGTTCCATCACTTGATTATTCTTTTCGAGCTGAGGAATTATTTTTGCGACTTCTGATTTAAAAAAGGTACGATGTGCTGCTAAAAAATTTGTTCCATCAAGAGACTCTCCGACGATTTTTGAGATGAGTTTATCCCTCGAAATTTTGTTTTCACTCGCAATTTGGTCAAGGTTTTTTACTTGTTCATTTGTCAATGTTCTAACTTTAATTTCCATCATTTCCCTTTCTTGAAGAGCTTTTTTGATTTTCTAATCTAATTTTGTGTTTTTTATACAAGAGCATAAGAGAAACTGTCCCCAAAAATTGGGGAAAGTCGCAGTGCGACTTGTTTTAGCTAGGGGTCAGATTTTTTCTCATTTATAGGATTTTAGTTCTTTTTTATAGTGTTTAAAATGCCTTAACCACGCACTTGCATAGTAATATTACTATTTTTTATAGCGTTCAATTATGAGACTTTTCTCATGTTATAGTATTTTAACGCTTTTTTATAGTGTGTTTTTAAGCTAATTTGAACTAAAACGCTAAGTGTCAGGTCACTCTTTTTAGCTTATGGTCAAGATTGGTCAAAGACTTAATTATTACTCAGGATTTTACGTTGTTCTTCGACCTTTTTTTGATTTTCCTTAACGGTTTTGATTTGGGTTTGGATGCCAGCAATTGAGTTATTATTAGACTTAATTTGAGCGAAAATCTCCTTTTGTTGGTCAACCGTTTTTAAGTCCATATCCGCTAAGTAAAGTTGATTTTCTTTATTCAATGCTTTGATTTGAGCGTTAAATTTGGCGATGTCTTTGTCGTATGCTTTAATTTTTTCTTCGACATCTTGACGAGCATAATCCTTATATTGAGCCACATAAAAGTCCAAGGGCTTGGCTTGGTAAGAGGCATTATTTTTAGAAACATTCTTTTGAGTGACCGCAATTCCACCCACCGTATACGATTGATTTTGATTGTCTTTAAGTGTGAGCGTGTTAATGATTTGTTTGAAATTTGGAGCGACATTTGGGATAAAGACCACGTAATAATTGGCATTAATTTTCTCAACAGAGGCTTCAATTTTCTGTTGAGTGCGTCCATTATAAGTTTCAATTTTAAGGGTATCTGTTGGCACAACTTCATCACTTTTCAAATAAAAACTCGTGACGAGTAAGTTACTTTTTTCATAATAATCTGCCCGCTCAAAGACAATTTTGCTTGTTTTATTTTCGACATTCAGGACACGGCCAATTGAGGTGGTGACGACAGGCTGCATTTTCTTTTTGATGATGCCACTGGATAAAAAACCAATCATGATGACGACACAAAGTACAATTGGAATGAAGTAGCGAAGGTTATATTTATCGTAAATTAATGATTTCATTCGTTCTCCTACAACTCTAAACCGAGTTCTTTTTCTTTGGGTTTTTGGTACTGCTCACGGTCATGATGTTCAATGCGTTGTTGGTCAACGGTATGCTCTAATAAATCGTATTGTTTTTGACTATGAATATCATAAAAAGGTTGAACAAGTGGCTTGTCATCTTCTAAAACTTCAAGCTGACTTTCATAAATTTCAAGCTGTGTTTTAAAGTATTGGAGCGAAGTATTTTTAAATCTCGGCTCGTTTGGTTCGAGCTGATAATTTAAAACATAATGGGCAAGTCGTTGTTGATATTCAAGCTCTTTTACTTTCAACTTTCGGTACTCATTGGGTGGGATAAGGGCTTGTTTTGCGACATCATGATCGAAAAATTCATCTTCTAAGATAATCGTTTTTTCTAATGAGATGATGTCTTCAACTAGTTCATTTGGAGCATCTGACAGATTTACAACACTGTCTAAATCAGACAACGCATACGTTAATTCTGCCACATTAAGAATGGGCGAGAAATAGGTTCTTTGACTGTCATTGACCACTAAACCTAGAATATTTTCTTCTCGATGTCCAATGAAGAGGTCATCATCAGGAAGCATTTTTTCATAAAATTGTTTGGGGATTTTAACGAGCAACATGGCTTTTCTCCTTTTGTTTTTTGTTGGAGCTGACGGTGTCAACATGATAAAAAGAGACATTAGAAAATGTCTCTGTCTTCTTCGGGAAGTGTCATTTGTTCAATGGCTGCAGTAAAATCTCTATTAGGGTCATAGCCTGCAAATATAGCAGAAGGGTGTGCGTTTAGGGACGTTTGTTCCCCTTCATTTTTGGCTTTTGAGAGCAAGCTCCAATTCATCACGTGTGTTTTAGTGTAGTATTGTTTTTTCCCATCACTGCCTTGAACAACATCCGTTTGTGTGCGCCCGACGATACTAATTAAGTCGCCTTTCATGCATAATTTCGAGAAGTTCGTGGCTTCGTTTCCTCTGAGGGAAATCGTGATAAAATCACTCTCGTAAGTGCCTGCTCTACTTTTATAGTTCCGTGTGCAAGCAATCGTCGTATTCGCAAACACTTGATTGTTTTTTTCGTCGACCCGATAGTCAGGATTTTTGGTCAATCGACCTTCAACAATATGTAAATTTATCATTTTTGATACTCACTTTCTTTAAAAGAAAAAAAGCAGTTAAAACTGCCTTTTTCCCATATTATTTTAGCTTTTTTAATTTTTTAGATAACGCTTTATATAAATCAAAATCACTCTGCTCCTGCAAGTCATAGTATTTATAGTCTCCAAGGTTTAATAACATTTGAGAAGGGTCAACCTTATCTAAGCGAACGATAAACCATTTTTTTGACAGTCCATGACTGGATATAATTCTATTATAAAATGTCTTTAACTCTTCCTTTGCATTCATCGAAGTTAATGTCGCACTACTCAAAAAAACTAGCCACAGATCAGAGGTCTCTATGCCTTGCTGTATATTTTCCATTATACTGTCGCCAAAGTCAATATCTTGCTGATCCCACCATACATTTAAACCATAAGACTGTAATTGAGAAACAATTTTATTGACTTCATCTTTATTTTGATGGCTATATGAAATAAAGACCTTCTTTTTTTCAGGTTTTTTAAAACCTATTCCTTTATTTTCTAAACCACGTTTAGAATCAAATAAAACCACACCTGAGACTTGTAATTTAATTTCTTCCAAATCCATGAGTTGATGAATTGATGCAACGTTATATTGTTGTTGGTGCATTCCATCAATCAACTCACGTAACCCAAAACTAAAGTCTATCTGATAAGAATATTGTTTTGTTAGTAAAACAATTTCCTCAAAGTTTTCTAATGTTTCAATAACCAAACCATATTCTAAACGATAAGGAACGTTATTAGCAAAAATGTTAAGAACTCCATCATTACTAACTAATTGATTTATTTTATCTATAAATTCATAACTCGTATCATAATCTTCATATGGCATTTTTATAGTAATTGTTTTTTTCATTAAATTATTTATCCTATTTAAAAATATAATGTTTTGTTCATCTAATTTTACCACAACTTCCGTTCTGTTAAGCGTTCTCAAATGAGTTTCAAAATTTATTTTTAATAAATAGGATAATTTATAATTTTGTGAGACACCAAATATTGTCTGATTAATTTCAAATCTCATTTTTTTCCAATTATTACTCTGTTTTTCTAAAAGATTTTTACAAAAATCAAAGTCGTATATTTTTTCAAATTTTTCTTCAATCATTTTTGACAGCCCCTTTCTTTATTTTGTAGTGATAATTTCAACGTCAGAGATTTTATTATCTGTGATGGATAACCAAAGCAACTGTGTTTTAGATTGGGTTTCATTTGTCGTTACTGGCGTTTCATCATAATGCAACTCGACATAAAACCGATCAGGTTCTGAAGCACTCGGAGTAACATTGGCAGATTGATACTTTTGACTGACCAATTGCACCTCTCCTGAGGAAGTATCCACTTGTTTTGTGGTCAACCATTTGTTGGTCAGTGCCACTAAACTCTCCGTCGTGGATTGAATGTTTAACTGCTCATAAGCGGTTTTAGTCATGATTTTCGAGAGGAGTGTAGAACGTTCAAGGAGGGATTGCACCGTTAAATCGTAAGTGACATCCGTCATTAAGAATTGGCTCACAAGGTCTTGTGTTTCTTGACTGACTTCGACTTTTTCTTCTTTTGATGATGAGGTGGAGCTTGAAGACTCAGGCATTGAAGCTTTTGTTTTAGTTTCCTTATTCGTGATATATTCTTGTGACACTCGCTCTATGGGGTGTTTCCTTGCTTGAAGGAACGAAAACAACGCAAGAAGAGCTAGAACAAGCGTTAGTGTTATGATAATGAGTGATTTCTTTTTCATGATTTTTCCTTATTTGGGTGGTCTAATAATTGAAGCAACGCCCTCGGCATGATAGGTATAGGTGCTCGTGTGGACTGGCGCACCCCCGCCTTGCTCATAAAGCACATAGCGGTTATTGCCTAGTACCTTTCCAACGACGCCTGTATGCCCATTCGTGCCATCTGAAACCCATCCGTCCACTACTCCGCCCGGCTGATAATTAATCACATCTCCTGCTTTTAAGTCTGTGTACTTGGGCTGTTTAATAATTGTCCATTGATGGCTCGTCCATTGTTCAGGACTATTCGCAAATAAACCTGAAGCACCATTGGGGGCGAGTGGTCTAAAGTGTGAGATAGATTCCACATAATAGGCAGATAAGTCATAACACTGAGCGCCGTAGGCGTCATCAATATCAAGCGATTGCCCCAGCAGTTTATCCAAGACGGACAGCCCTTGTCCGCCTGAGCTAGAACCACCTGAAAGATAGTTATACCATTGTTCAGCTGTCCTTAAATGTTTCTCTTTTCCATCATTTCCAGCACTTGGGGCATTGTCCCACCCCACCGAATATTCAAGGTTCCCATACCACCATTTGGCAGCATCTGTGGCTGTTTTAAAGGACTGGGTTAAATACTTTTTATAGCTCGGCGCATAACTGTCTGCATTTCTTAAATATTCAAACTGAGTGTCAATTCGCCACCAGTCTTTGTTTATTTTTTTTGCGTAATGGATTAAGCCAATCAATCGTGGTCCGTCCCATTGCATCATTCCCCCAGCGTAACCAATGCCATCTGCAGGGTAATTTCCATTAGGGTAAGTCAAAACAAACCAATTGATGGCTGCTTTTTTTGTGTCTGAAATCACGAAAGCAGGTTGATTGTAAAGGTCTGCCATGGTGATGGTTCCCCAGTTTCGCTTTTGAACACTGGTCGGGTCTCCTCCTGATTCTGCATCCCAGTTTGAAAGTGTTCCTGCAATCTGCTGGAGGGAGGCATTTTCTTTTTTCATCTCTGAAACAATCGCCATCGCATTCACTAAGGCTTGCCCTGAAACGGGCGCATTGCCCTCTGGAATGACATTATTTGAGGCGTTATTCTTTAAGGAAGCCATTCCCAAAAAGAGAAAGACAAGCATGACAAGTGCCGTGATAAAAAAGCCACTCCATCCTGTGATTGAAGTGATGACCCACATCATGATTTTTCTTTTATTCATTGGCAACTACCGTATAACTTTGTATATTCAAAGCTGTGCCATAAGTTTGTCCCACATTAATGACGATTGAAAACATCCGTTGCTTTCCTTGATAAGTGCCCGTTACTTCATAAGTGATAAAAATATTATAAGATTCATCTTGCGTCGCTTGTTTAATCTTATAAATAATGGCTGTTCCATGTCCATATTGTTCAAAATAGTTCTCTGTATCTGTCGATACCCCTTGTATTGAATTAAATGTCTTCACTTTATCTTTATCAAATAGAAAAAAAGTCGCCACAAATTCATTGGACTTTTTCAAAATATCTGGACTCACTTCTATTTTTTGTTCTGCAGAACTTTGCGACGTGATAAATTTTTTAGGTGGTGCAACTTCTTGTGCTTTGGGCAAGGTCGAAAACCAAAAGGCAAAAGCTGAACCTAAAAGAAGGAGAATTAAGCCAATCACTATCCCTATTTTTGTCCTTTTTTTCATTAAGCTCCCCCTTGAAAGAGTGATAGTTCATGAGGGGTGGCATAGTGGTACATTTCCAGTCCCCGCTCTCCAGTCCCTGATAGAATCAATTCACTTCCGATATTTTTATCCACTTTAAAATGTTGTAAGGCGTGATAATCACTTTCCTTGAAATAGCCTGAGAAATTATTTTTTATCGTTTGAATACTCGTGTTCGATTGCCTCATCCATGCTTTATACTGACATAGACCAATAATGGCTTTTAAGTTTTGCACGGCAAGCCCTGGGTTGCCACTCATCTGTGCTGCATTATCAGGAATCATCGTTTCAATCAACTGTGTCGCAAGTGCGACACCATAATAGAATTTCCGATTTTCCCGCAAAGCTTCGAGAAACATCTCTGTTGCCTGAAGCTTATAAGGATTTAACACATTATGACATTCATCAACCACAATAAGCGAGCGGACAATCTCCTCAAAGGATATTTGTCCTGTTTCATAGCGATGTTTTTCTTTTCGTCCTCGATTTTGAGCCATTGAAAAAAGAAGGGAGAGCGTCACATCAAAAAGAATATCTGCATCTCCTGTTGTTTCGGTCGTGATATTAGAAATATCAAAAGTGATGAATCGGCTGGTTAGAATATTATCCATTGTGGTATGTCCCACAAAGGTTGAGCGTTTCCGAGTGATAACATTTTTTGTCATTTTGATGAGGCGCTGTGTGGTCTGAGGGTCAACGTCTTTCACTTTCCCACTGACAAGATAGCGATAAAAATCGTCAAAGGTCGGATAGTCTTGATTCGCCAAGCCAGTAATATCGAATTGCTTCCATTGGTATCCTTTCCCTAAAACAAAAAAGTCTTGATAGAAATCATCAAGAATACTATTGACGTCCAACACTTCATCTTTTGTGAAGTCTATCCAGTTTTTAAAACGGTTAATCGTTTTAGAAATGTGGAGATTATAGCTCCCCCAAATATCTTTAGTGACATCGTCACTCTCATCTCCCCCTAAAGACAACAAAGGCAGGACCTGTAACATATTGACCAGCCCCCTTGTTCCATCAAGAGGTAAATAATCACCTCCAAGCCAGCGAGTTAACTCTTTAAACTCTCTCGCCTTATCAAAAACGTAAACAAAGTTTCCAACAATAAAGTTGGAGATCGTTAACTTTTTAAGGAAAGTAGACTTCCCACTCCCTTTCATTCCTGAGATAAAGATGTCGTAAGACAGACGGTCTGCTGTTTTTGTAAAAATATCCAAATACACCGAACATTGTGTCTTGGTTCGTCCAAAATATTGCCCTGTGGGGTCACTCAAATAAGTTTGATTATGCGCAAAGCCAAGTGCCAAAGCAAGGGCTGAACGCTCCACTCCCTCTCTTGATATGCTCATTTTGCTTTGAAAATCCGAGGAAACAAACCGACTTGACCAGTCATAAAAGCCCATATTATTATAAACTTGGACTTGTGTGCCTTTACCACTCGTATTTTTAGCAATCGTATCCACTTTATCATTCAAGGTTTTTAAATCTGGTGCAGAGACCAACATTCGAATCGTGATTTCTTTAATCACTTCTCCATCATTGTCCATATCAAAGGCTTTTTGTCTTAAAATATTGTACTGTTGTTGGGCACGGTCTTTATTGGTGTCGTTTCTGGCTTTCTTGTATTTCTTTTTAGAGACTTCAATGGAGTCAGACATCATTTTTGCATAATTGACTTCTTCCTTCATGCGATAGTCCACTGTAGTCGCATCCACATCCACATGATGCGTGAAGTTTTGAAGCCAGCCGTTGTTCACATTTGTAGAGAGCGCCGTCACCACGACGATGGCCTCCTCGTATCCATTGACAGGGATATGATTGGCGTAATCAAAACAAATGTCTGAAGGCGCTGTTTTTTCAATAAAGTTTTCAGCCTCTGTTTTTTTCTGCAGTTCTCCTCGGTTCAACAACTCAAACAAGATTTCAACTTCTTCTTGTTCTAATTTTTGAAGCCCCAATAATTTCCCACCTGCCCCTTGTACCTGACGTAAGCGGTCATCTAATTCCTCCTCGGTTTGTCCATAAATCGCAATGAAGGAGCGTTTACTCTTAAATTCTTCTTCAACCACCTTTAATTTGCGGATTTCTTCTTTAAGATAATTATCCTTAATTTCATTAAGGCGTTGAATGCCAGCTTTCCCTGAAAATTTAGTCAATAAATAGGCTTGGTTCTTTGAGTTATTTTCAGGGAAATTCATATAAATTTCTTTAAATGGATAAGTAAAATTTTTGTGAAAAGACCAATATTTTACCTTAATCGCACCATATTCTTCTTCAGATTGTCCTGCTAAATCATAGCCTTTAACCGCCAGCAAGTAAGAATATTCTTCTTTTCCATCAATCGTGGCATGAAGCCGTCCCGCAGAATCAATGGGGCGATCGATGGGGTAAGTCAACAAAGTGTTTTTCTTTAAGTTGAAATACTTCCCAAAGTCCTGCTTTATTTTTGAGAGGGGACGATTGTCGCTTTTTTCTTTATCCAAAGCTTGTTTTTTATCTTGAGGTCTGGGTTCAGATTTTTCTTCTTTATTTTTAAGCACCTTTAAAAAATCAAAAGGATGCTTTTTCTTTTCGTCCTTTTGAGAAGCTTCTTCGATGAAATTATAATTCTTCATTTTTCAACTCTCCTACAATCGCACTCGTTTTCTCACGCAGTTGAGTTGCGACTTGATTGACTTCAAGCTCGACATCTTCTGAACGTGTTGAAATCAATGTTTTAATGGCTTCAAGCGTCTCATTCGCTTTTTTGCGTGCTTGTTTGAGTGCTGCAGGACGAGCTTTTTCAAGTTGTTCCATTTCATCAAACAAACGATTGATTTCATTTTTGGTTTCATCATGCCTTTGCTTTTCCTCATCAAGCGCCTGTTTTCGTTCGTCTTGAATGAAAGCGATAAAATCAAAAGCATCCAAAGGAGCAACCCTAGGCGATGATTGAGGGTGTTGTTCTGATGTGGCAATCTCCACAGTGTCTTGTTCTTGACTATTTTTCGCTTCAGCGTTGTGATTGACGAAATCGTATTTCATTTGTTTCTCCTCTTTCATAAATAAATTTTCATTGCAAAATTATTGTGGCTATTATAACTCTCGTTATCCCTAAAACAATATAACTAAAATAGATGAAGCCTCCAACTTGGAAATTTAGTTTCCAATACTTTTCCCAACTAAACGTTTTTTTATTCTTATTTGACCCGTTAATGATTAAATTGAACATCGTTAAGAAAAGCCAAAAACCAACTGACCAAGTAAAAAACATTATTTTATTTCTCCTCTTATTGCTTTATTTTTAGTGAAATCATATCGTCCCCTTTGACAAAAGAGGTAAGTGTAAATTACCCTATAATTTCGCATATTTTTATTTGAACGGCTCCGCATGGTCAGCCAAAAGGTCAGCCCTACGACAAAGGCGAGCCACAAATATCGGACAACATCAATAGGAACAACGAAATAAGAGGTAAGTGCCGCAAACACAGCCCCAAAGATAAACACCAGTAATTGTGATTCATCCCAAAGGTCGTTTTCTGTTCCGTTTTTTACTTTGTATTGTCTTGGCTCTTGTGTATGATTAGGCATCGGTTTTTCCTTTCTTATTCGCTTGATTTGAGAGTGAGTTTATTGCTCCTTGACTTAACATTTTGCTTGACTGGTAGGCGCTATGATAGCGCTGAATCAGGTTAGGTTTAGGCGAATTGACTTTATTATTAACAAAACCTTTCGCTATATTTTCAGCTGCTCCACTAAGCGTTATTGGGCGAGCAGGTGAACCTTGCTTCGCCTTAGGCTCACTCTGCCCCATTTTTGAGCTTGTAGAGGCATCTTCATGGTTTGGCGAACTTTCGCTCTGTCCCATCTGTTCGCTTGCTGTATCGCCCATTTTTGAGCCATTTGAGGATATTCCGCCAAAGGATTGTCCGTTTGGTGTTTCATTAAAACTTTGATAAGCCCCTTGTTCGGTGTCTTGACTGGAATCATTTCCATCCATTTCAGAAGTCCCACTTGCAAGATTAGAGTCTGTGTCATCTAAAGGACGATTGGTGCCATTATTCTCAGACTCTCTTGTTTGAGCCCCAGCATTTTCTCCATCTGACGGTTGAGCGTTCACTTGTTCCTCATTTTCCATCTGAGAAGATTGATTTTGCGTGCTTTCTTCCTCTTCCGCATCCATTTCAGAGTGCATATTATCCGAGCTTCCGCCAAGATGGTCTGTATTTTCACCGTTGCTAAATGCTCCAGTTGCCATTCCTACAATTCCACCGACTCCGTAAGCTCCCCCATTCATGAGTCCACCACCAATGGCTTTTCCACCAGAAACAAGGTTCTTGGCTAACATTGAGCCTTGTGAGAGGGTCATTAAATCTTTCAAGCCTGTATCTAAGCCTGCAGAAACACCAAAAAGGGATTGGAACACGTTCGGTCCTTCAATGACCGCAAAGGCAAGCGCAATTCCTGCAATAAATTGGACAAAAACGCCCCCTGGCAACGTCGAAGTGACCGCATAACCATCTGAAAAGAGCACTTGTAAAAAAATGACCATAATCATCGCACTAAAACCTGATGAAATTTTGGTCACTAATTCCCAGTTGCGTTTTCCCCTGGTGTCCGTCATTGCCGTTGCTTGTAAGATTCCTGTATTGGTCACAATCTCAAACTCAATCTTGATGAGTTTATAGAGCAGGAAAGCAGAAACAATCAAAACAAGCAATTCATAAAAAATAATGGTAAAGAAATTGATGTGATAACGGTAATAGTAGGCATCTCCTGTAAGCAGAGATTGCCACCAACTTTTACCTACCCCATCATTTAAGGAAACCACTCCAACTTTCCCTTTTTCATTGACAACGAGCATATTGTTTGCGATTTTTGACCCCACTTTCCCTAGTTTTGAAGGGTCAACGACGCCATTCACATCCATACGCTGTAAATTTTTTTTATTGACTTTCTCTAAATAGTTTTGTTTTTTAGCTGTCTCATCGACTGTTTCAGTACTTGGTTTAATCCAGTCATAATTCTCATCAATGGCGTAGAGGTCTCGGACATTTTTATCAATGACCGCATAGCCCGTATTACTTTGAGTAGCCACATACTTCCCTGTATTGGTGGTCAACGTGGAAAACTGACCAAAACAAAATGGGAGTAAGACAACGATAGAGGCTGATAAAAGCAAGGATTTCAAAAGCCCAACCACCTCTTGATTTTTTGAAAAAACAATCCCTAGCGTCATGAGGACAAACACGAGTGTCCCCACTGCTACAAAGATGGGCATATAATCATCAATTGTTTTTTGAAGGGGTCCTGGGTTATCTTCTGAGCCGTAGATATTTAACAAATCAAAGGTATTCTTAGACGCCCCAGTAATTCCATTGACCACTTCTCCGCCTTGAATAATGACCCACCAGCCAAAGCCTCGAAAGATACTTTTGAGCGGGTCACCGACTTCCAAATCATCTTGCCAATTTTCAAGGTTCTTCTTCAAGTCGCCATTTAAATCTTCGGCAACCTGCCCATCTTCAATAATATTTCCTGTTGTATTTTCATCATCAGGATTAAACGTAGGGGGTGTAAAATTTGAATCAGGTGGGTCAAACGTCTCCGCTTGCCCTGTGAGAGGCATTGAGAGCGAAACCGCAACTAAAAGCCCTAAAACAATGAGCCAAGTTCGTATTATTTTTTTCACATTTCCTCCTTATTTTTTGGATTGAGCTAAGAGCATGAAAAACTCTTTCAACGCTTGTTCTGAAATTTTTACTTTATTTTGATTGATGAGCTGGTCAAGTTGAAAAGCAAAGGTCACTTCTTCCCTGAAGTAAAGTTGAAGCGTTTCTCCAAAGAAATGTGCCAGTAATTTCTCGACTTTTTCACGGTAATAAATTGCTTCGACTTTTGGAGATGTTCTTTTCTCATCTTGTCGTTCAATCGGTTCAGTGAATCGGTGCTCATCCGCATTCTCCTCACTCTCTTGCCTGCGTGATGCGACTTTTGTGGCAGTTGCTTTGCTCTTTTTTCTATTTTGGGATTTTGCTTCACGTTCAGCTTGTGACACTTCACTTTGACTCATCGTAGGAACTTTGATATGCATTTGAATCGCTTCTTCAGTAATCAATGGCTCATCTAAATCACTCCCAACGTTAAAATCGAAGTCATTCAAGCCCTTGCCATGGTCATCAAAATCTCCCCTGCTTCGCCAAATAAATACTCCCATGCCCCAAGCATATTCGTATAATCTTCAAATTCTTCAAATTCCTTTTCCCCTTCGCCTTTATTGATTTGTTTCTTATAGGCTTTAATCGGGTGGGGACGAATATCTCGTCCCTCTAAGTCCTTACGTTTTTTGGTTCGGTCAAGAATGATTTCACTCTCTAACAACTTCCTTAACTCATACGTATTAATAAGTTCTCGTCCGTCTTCAAGTTCTGTGAAACTCTTATTCAAGTCCATGGGCGAGCCTGAACGTTGTTCTACAATCACTGTTGTATCGCCTAAGTTCTCCGCAAAGTCTTTGGCGTCTTCTTTATCATCTGATTGGATAAAAATACTATTACCTGCCGCTTGCAAGATGACTTTTCCGAGAGTGTCCCCATAATTCTCATAGACCTGCTGGTAGGATTGTGAATAGAGTCGGAAGATACCCCCTGCCTCTAGTCCCACGTTTAAGTGTTTATTGAGATTCATGATTGGCGGGATATTAGGGAACTCTTCAAAGATAGACTGGAGTCTAAAGTCGTATTTTTTTCCTTTTTCCGTAGAGCTTCTAGCAATCGTTTGATACAACTGATTGTAAAAGAGACTGAGCATAATGGCATTGGCTTCATCCGCATAAGGGAAAACGACAAATAAAAGGGTGGGTTTTCCATTCGTTGGATAAACCAACTCATTAAAATCAATATCATTGCCACTGGTTAAGTGAATCATTGAGGACGTGGTTAAGAAAGAGAGTTTCCCATCAAAAATCATCATGAATGATTTTCTTTGTTGCTCTGTTCCTCGTTTGGCTTGACGATAGAATTTTCGAGCCACGTGTGTTCTTGGAAGTTGCTCCACATAACGGTCTAATAGATATTGACCTTGTTTGTTTAAGTCTTTGGTTTGAGTGGTTAAATCAATGAAATCAGAAACCGAGGAGATATTGACCCATTCCAGTCGCTTTTCTTTGACGGCAATCTCACAAACCAGCACCACCGCTGTTTCAAACACAGATTTTGCCCCCATATTCCAAATGGGGTCTTTCGCCTCAGGCTCATCAAAAAGGACGGCACTAATGGTCTTAATGGCTTCTTGTGCTCGGTCATTGTCCGTTTCCCAATATTTAGCGACTTCATGCAGTGGATTATAGCGTAAGGAGTTTTTAGGGTTAACCAAGTTAAAAACCAAGCGATTGAATTTCTTACGTGCGAGGGGATGTTCCCATGTCCGCCTTGTCATGTCTCCTTTAATGTCATTAATGACCATTGAATCAGGCTGTTTTGAGCGGAGATTTAAGTCAATGGTTGGATAAGTAATGTATTGTGTTTTCCCTGTTTGTGTTCCACCCATCACTTTAGAATTGGTCGGGGCAGGGTCAAAATAAATTTCTTGACGGTTCGGGTCAACCGAAATAGGAAGACCTGGAGGGGAATCAAATTCAACGTTCTTATCAATGGAAACTTTTGGATACTGACGTCTTATTTCTTCGAGCGTTGTCCATTTAGAGGTTCCTTTTGTGCCTTTATTTAAGTCCCTGTAGGAGCGACGAGCTTTATAACTTAGGATGGCTAGAAGAATTCCGACCACGATCAAAAGGAGCAGGTACAATAACCAGTAAGAGCGTTTCGTCCAGTAAGGAAAAAAAAGAGAAACAAGATGATGTTTCACTTGATAGCCAAAATAACTCCAACTCTGCCCATAGCTTAGTGCCGTTACCCCTTTCATGGAATCAATGAAAAAGAAGAGGAGATGATAGATGACATTAAAGGCGACCGAAGTCATAATAAAAACAAAAGTGGCTAAGCCAACCAATAGTTTTGGTTCAGCTAACCACTTTTTCCATTGTTTATAGCGTTGATTCATCTTGAACGACCGCCATTTCTTCTAGCAACCGCTCGGCAGAATGCACACCATCCGCAGTTGCCAACCGTTTCAGGTTTGAGTTTCCAAAGAGGTCATCATACACTTGAAGTTGTTTTGCCACCTTTTCACGTTGTTTGAGCTGTTCTTGCCCCACATAAATAAATACTTCTTTGGTAATCGTCTGTTCTAACACTTTTCGTTGAGAAGCCTTAATCACTTTTGCCAGGTACCAAACCAAAATAAAGCCTGAAACAATCACAGTTAAGCCAATGACCCAAGCGTTTTGGTAGTGAAGGCTAACAAATAAAGTGAGCAAGGCTGACAGATAAATCAAAGGCAATAGCATCACAATGAGCACCACTTGCCAACTTGCAATGACACGAATTGTTTTTTGACCTGCTTGCGCCGTGACTTGATGAATTTCTGGTTTGATTTTTTCTGCTTGTACGGTTTCTTGTGTTGGCTCTGATGCTCCTTTTTTCTGCGCTTGTTGGGTTTGAGCTTCAAAAAGCTCGGACAAAAACGCTTCAGTGTCCTCTCGTTTGACCCCATTTCTTTCCAAAGAAGCTGAAATATACGTTTTCAAATTGTTTGAACCATAAGGCGAGAGCATGATTTTATCTGTCCACACCGTTTCTTTTTCATCAAACACCGCAAATACAACCACTGTATCCTCTTTCAACATTTGTTGGAACTCGCTAATTTGAACCGCCGATTTATCCAGCATTGCGGTGGTGGTCTGTTGGTCTGATGTTAATGTTAATTTAAACATGGTCGCTCCTTTTTATAATAATGATTTTAGCGTGGCAAAAGGAGCACCTGCCAGCTGTTTTGTGATTGTCCCTACCGCATTGAGTTTGTACTTATCTCCTTGCCCTAAGAGGTCCAATAACCATTTTATAAGCTGCGGAATAGTTACAATGAGTGCGGCAATGACAAAAACCATCTTTGCCCGTCCATACCATGTATCTTTATTTCGTTCACTTGCAAAAAGTGAGATGATAACGGCAGCTATGGCAGCTAAGGCTGCAACCGCAATCCCAATCACCTGCGCAATCCCAATAAAATCTCCAATGGTTGTCAGAATCGTCTCTTGGTTAATCGCTGTATCAGCAAGTAAGATAGCATCAGTGGTTTTCATGTGTTATTTTCTCCTCATTTGAAACCTGATGAACGGAAGTGTCCTCAGGTTGACGTTTGTTTTTTTCTAATTGCGTCAGGCTGAAGTTGTTTTTTTCAAGGGCTTCAACTAAACGTTTTTGTCCCTCCTGCGCATAGCTTTTATAATGGTCAGTCTGAAAATCAAGGGCTTCTTTTTCAAGGGCTGAAAAATCGTCCCCCAAAAGACTGGCAATTTTTTTGGCGCTTTTTTTATATTCGGTGCGCTCCGATTGTGTATATGACATTTTTCTCCTTCTCTTTATGAATGAATTATTTCATGGTTGCTCAATTCTACTCATTGTTCTCATCCCACCAATAAACAATGTAACCCCAAATATACTCCCCTATTCTCTTACTCTTGTAGAAATTATCTTTAATAATTGGTTCTATTTTTTCAATGTTTTTTCCTTTGACAAAATCATTGAGGTTGGCTACGGAGGCATCTTCTATAATTTTAGCGTTTTTTTCATTGTTATTTATTCTCCTTCCTGATAAATAAAATTGACGGTGTAACCTTTAGATTCATACTCTGCTCTCAAACGTTCCGCCTCTCTTTGATTTTCAGCTTCTTGCTTCAATTGTGCTTCTCTTAAAGCCTGTGCCTGATGATTCAAATCTTGTTCACTCACTGCAGGGGCTTGTGAATATTGAGGTATAGATTTTTCTGTTTGAGTGGTGCAGGATTGCGGTGGTTCAACTTTCTCTTGAATTTGGCTTTGTGAGGTGGTTTGAACTGCTTTTTCATTCGTGCTTGCTTTATTTTCCTTCACTTGTGAGCTCCCTTCAGTCTTAGAATGACTTGAAGCACTTGGAGTACTCACTTTTAAAGTTTCATTTTTGGTTGCGACTGCAGAATGGTCTGCACCGAACCCTGAGAGGAAAACAGAAATCATCGCCAAGACGACGACAGAAAAGAGAACAACTGAGGACAAAACAAATAATACGCTCCCGCTTGGGGAGCGAATCAGGTTTTGGAATTGCTTTACATTAAGTTTCATGGTATTTTCTTTCTTATTCAAAAAATAAAAGCAAAAAGATGACTTTTTGCTTTTTCGTTTTTTAAAATTTAATGTGACGTTTAAATTGATTAATTCCTGCCCTCACGGTATGCCGTTTGCGTTCATTAAGAACTACTACAGCAATCAAAGCAACCGTAATCAACCAAGCACCAAGTGCCGTTAGGATTGATTTAGAATCCCCTGTTTTTGGAAGGTAGATATTCAAGAGTTTATCAACTGGTGTTTCTTGTGGAAGGACTTTCCCAAACCATTGGTCTAAGTCTCCAACTTTTTTCTTGGAATAAAGCCCCACACCTGTGATCGTCACTTCATCTCCGTGCAGTTCGCCTGCAGGTAAGACATCAAGTGTGCCTGAACCTAAAATAAATTCTTTTGGTTGTAAAACAAGGAGTTTGCCATCCAATTCAAATTCCCCATCTTTATTGACGGTTAATTTTTTATTGTTAAAGGTAAAACTCATGCCTTTAATGTTAATTGAACCCTGGGTCGTTTTATCCACCACCTTAATATGAGTTAAAGGCTCAGTGCCATTGTTTGTGCCACGGAAATAAATTTCAGTCGAAGCCCCTGACTTGACTTCAAAATAAGTGTCTTCGGTGTCATGGTCATTTTCTCCGATATTGTTATCTTTATCGGTGTGATTCCCATGACCGGCATCAGGGGTTTTTCCATTAGACTTTTCAATATCAATGGAGGGATGAAGGAATTCTACTTCAACGGTTTGTTCGGGATTATTCTTCCAGTTATCCTCTTTAACTACGATTTGGCCTAACTCATCCTTGGCCGTCTCAAGCATCGTATATTTCTTGCCTTGCTCTGGCGTGCTGTCAAAGGCTTGCGTATCCAGCTGCACCACCGCATTACCTTGAAGGTCAGTGGTAAATGGGACCGTGACAGTAATAGCTTGTCCATTTTCATTCAATTTAGGTCGTCCATCAGCCGTATGCACCACCTCACCAGTCATTGTATAGTCAGTGGAGGGAGAAAGGTTCGTCACCACGGCCGTATCATGAATCTTCACTTGACCTACAACAAGCTTTTTATCTCCATCCGCTTCATCCACCGCAGTCGTTTTAATCGTTGGCTGGGTGATAAATTCATCCGCAATCAGCCCTAAATTCGGACGAATCGTTAACGTTTGGTCATCCTTTAGCGTCGCCGTACTTATCGTTTCTTGATGGATCACTTGAGCAGAATCTGACCAACGGAAAGTGAAGGTATAGCTTTCTGCTTTCCCATTTGAATTGGTCTTGAGAACAGCTTTCACATCAATCGGAACAATCGTTTTAGTGCCTTCTGGTGTTTTCGTCTCTACAATTTGATAATGGGCAATCACTCCATCTTTATTAGGCCTTGTTCCTAAAGGAACCTGATAGAAGGCCACTAAGCCATCCGTGGTAAAGCCATTGCCATCTACTGTTGTTCCTGAAGTACATGTATCTCCATTATTGGTAAAACCATAGTTGTCAAACGCAGTTTGCGTGTTCTCATCCATGGCTTTAATCGCAAAGGTTGCATCATTAAGCCCTGTGAGGGAGCTATTAACTTCCAACACCTTAGTAAACATCATGTTCCAAACCAAGGCTTGGTTAGGTAAGTCCTGGTCAATGGTAATGACGGGGGTCTCGTCATTTTGTTTCGCAATCGTAAATTTGTAGGCTTTGGTATTCACCGTTGTCCCATAGCCGGCTTGAGTTTCAATCGCTTGATAGGAACCGCTTGGAAGGTGAGCCACAGCCCAGCGGTTGTCTTTTCCAATTCGAAGCGTTAAATCCCCTTCAATCTCAGGAACAGCGGCTTCGTCTTGCGTGCCTGCCATGATTTCGATGGGCAGTTTTTTAAGTCCATCTTTGAGATTGACCAAGTCGCCCGATTGATGAATGACTTCACCTGAAGCGTTTTTGACCTCCCCATCATAATAAATGGAGAGGTTCGCCCCTTGGATCGTACTGTGCTTGCCTTCACGATCATCCGTCATCGTCTTCTCAAAGACAATATCTCCTGTGACCTCAGTATTCTCACCTGCCGCATGTTCCCAAGCAATGACCTGATCTGCCCCTGATAAGTGAAGGTCACCTCAACAGGTTTGAAGCTATTGGTAAAGCCATCCCCAGCAACAATTTCAAACAGCGTATACTTCTCTCCAAGCACCAGCGGACTGGTTAACGGATTCTCCGTGGTGTTTCCTTCACCTTTTTCATCCAGCGTAAATTGAGTCACGACATTCCCCTTCTTGTCCTTAAGTCCAAGAAGGGTTCCTTTGAATTGATAATCAGAGTTTAAGAGCTCATCCCCATTATATTTGCCTGATTTTTTCACTTTCAACCCACCGACTTGTTTGTTATCAGTGAAGGTCATTTGAGCGGTACCAGCTGTACTGTCTTCTGTGATGACCGTCTCAATCGGATCATTCACCAATGTTCCGGTACTATCGGTGTGGCCTAAGGTATAGGGAGCGGGGACATAAGTTTCTTTTGCTCGAGCTACTGCGCCGACTGGAAAGGCATCTTTAATGATAACGGAGCCATCCGTGCCTGTGGTAACGTCTTTTGCAATCCCTTTTTTAAAGGTGACCGTTCCTGTTTTTGTCCCCTTACTATCTGTGGTATCAAAGGTTCCATTCACGCCTGTATCAATAGTTTTCCCATCCGCAAGGTAGAGCGTTACATCAAACTTAGCCCCTGCAATATTCCCTGAGCCTTGATGGCTCTCCTGCTCGCTTTGTTTCTTAACAATTTTAAGGGAACCGTCGAGGACGACGTTGACGTTAATATCGAAGATCTCTAGAGATGGATCAAAACCAGCATATACAGGTTGGCTGAACACCCCTGTACTGTCTCCTCCAGTAGAATAAATAAACGGTTCATTGCTTTCTGAAAAAGAAGTCATATAACTAATCTTTCCCGAACCAATTTTCGTGGAAGAATTGGCACTTAAAGTGAAATTATTTCCTGAGATAGATGTCTTTAAGCCATTAACTACATCAAGTGGATATTTGAAGTTCGGAAGTACACCATTGGTATCGGTCAAGGTTTTATCCACTCCAACCGTTACTTTGACGGTTTGCCCATCAAAAGAAGGTTTGACTGCCATTGCCTTTGCCTGCGTCGACAATCTATCCGCCTCATCTCGAATTGCTTTTACTGAAGAAGCATGAGGTGCATCATCAATAGAAACGATATCCTTACCTGTCACATTGGCAACCGCCTCCCAAATGGCCACACGAGCACCAGCGTAAAGCGTCCAATTGCTTGCGGCACCTTGAGAAGTCGCAAGATAAGCAATATTATTGACCAAAGCTTGTTGGGTGCTTGACATCTTCTGCCACAAGGCATTCATCTTGTCTTGTTGGGCAGAGGTTCCTCCCGCTGGAATAGGTACCGCTGGATTCAGACAATAGACAGGGGTTCCATCATGAAGCGCTAAATAAGCAATGACCTCAGAATCGCCATTGGAGAGGGTCACGTGTGCAATGGGCTTGCCTAAGGTCGGAATGACGGTGCCTGAGCTTGGAGGTGCCGCATAAGTCAAATTGTTTGCGGCTGGTGTCACCGTATCCTTGACTTGGGCAATAGTCTGTCCCACTGGTGTCACAAAGCGAACACTTGGCGGGGCATTTTTTGCGGCTTGTACATTGAGACTAGGTAAAAACCCACTTAATGTTCCTAAAAGTAAGACCCCTAGCGCACAGAGGACACGCCAAAAATTGCCTGCTCGCCTGCCCCTAAAGGGAAAGCGAGACTTTATTTTTGATTTTCTTTTTTTCATTAAGAAAACCTCCTTGTAAAATATGAAAGATAAAAAGCTGCCTCTCGGGCAGCTCAAACAATAAAAAAACCAGTTTAACGACATAGTGAGGTCGAAAGAAGTGATTAAAGAAAGTAAAAAAACTCCATCAATTGATAGAGTTTCTTACCTTCTTTTATTTTACTAAACTATACTTCTACTTGATAAGCACCATAACTTCCTGGTTTACCATTCACGAGCAAGTCATAAATATGCTCATTGGCATAGTTTAACCCCCAGCTTGAAGCAGAACTGTAATCTGAAAAATCTTTAGTCGCTACAATAACACCAGCACCATTTTTCACCCATGCTCGCCAAACAATCGTCGTAGAAGGCGGTGTTGTACTGCCTCCACCTGTGTTTCCTCCGCTATTGCCCCCTGAGCTGCTGCCTCCCCCTGTATTTCCATTATTGGAATTGCCACCACTATTTCCGCCATTTGAATTATTATTGCCCGTATTATTATTTTGATTGGTATGATTTGACCCTGTATTGTTTGAACCATCATAGTTTGGTGTACTAGGGCTATAACTTGTCCCTGTGCCTGTGGAAGTTGAGCCACTGGATTGAGCAGAGTTATTGTTACTTTGAGCTTGATTGTTATTTGTCGTATCTGCAGTTTTATCCGCTTGTTCTGTTTTGGCTTTAGCAGCATCTTCTGCTTGTTTACGACTCGCATCGTACTGCTTTTGAAGTTCTGCCTTCACATCCGCATCGTTTTTATCCTTAAGCGCATTAATCGCCTCTTGCGCAAGCTTTTGCTTTGCGGAATCTGTCGCATGAGCTTGGTAATCTTTCACAGCTGCACGTGCTTTATTAAGCAGAGATAATCTTGCTGTAATTGGTTTCAAATCAGTGAGGTATTGCTCTTGTTTTGTTTCAGAACTCAATTGAGCAATGGCAGTATTTACTGCTTTAATCGTCGCATCACTTGGGTTTTGGTTGGCTTGGTCAAGAAAGCTTTTAACTTTTTCTTCCGCTTCTGCTTCTTGGGCTTTCTTTTTCTCTAGCGCCTTAACTTTACGCTCATGACTGAGCTTCGACGCTTTTTCTTGCGCTACTTGTTGGGCATGGACTTGATTTTGATGACTTACAACTCCCACAGTAATGCCTCCAAGAATCAGCACCGATAAAACAACCACTCCTGTGATTTTCTGATTTTTTGTCCAAGTCATTGGATTAATTTTCATAAATTTAAGCCTCTCCATTCTCTTTCCACTTCATGAACTCTTTCATCATTCCACTTGCAGTGGCTTCGCTCATTTCAGGGACAAAGATTTCTCTTCCTGTACGAATCCCTTTAAATTGACTTTCAAGCATTTCAGAATAAGTCCCTTGTTCAAACAATGCCTGATTAACTGCTATCATAGGTTGACCATAGGCTTTTCTTTCACAAATTAATTCGCCATCCATTTTGAATGAAGCAATGGTTTGAAAGTCAGCTTCAAAAAATGTTGTGACTGGAATCACTGATTTTTCATTTCCTCTCAACTTCGCTAAAGTACTATTTTTCTCAACATAAGCGGGCAACTCTGATAACTCTGTATCAGATAACCCTTGCTCTGTCCGAGGAGAGTAGATTCTAAACTCAAATTCACTCGCTCTATGTTCTGCCATTACTCGTAAAACATCAATACTCTTAATCATTAGTTTCTCCCTTATATTTTTGACTTTCAATACAACCTCTTATTCCCCAATAAATGTGTCCAATTCCAACAAGGAGCCAACATCCTAGGAACATTCCAATATGCAGCAATACTGTAAAAACGCTAAGCGATATAAGCAAGATTGCTCCTATTCCCAATACAAAAAATGCCATTAAGAAAATTACCATAAGTTTGACTCCTTTTTCATTGTTACCATTGAGTTACATTATAACATTTTTTAACTCGTTTTTTATAAGTTTTCGGTCGTCTTTATTGACGTTAATAATATTTATGCAGGGTTTGTAGATAACCCCTAACTCAGAGGTTCTTTTACGCATTCAGCGACCTCAACTGTGGCACACCCTGACCCGCAGGCAGTAGGTTTTCTCCCAATGTTTTCTCACATCTAGGCGTCCCGACTTTTCTCATTGGCAAGTCTTTCTGTTAGTGGACTGATGACGTATACGTGTCCCTTGACACGGTGTGATTTCACCCAAAAGGAAAGAAGAAAGCCTAATCAACTCACACTCCCCTTTTGCCCCCTTTAGTAGCCACACTGATGAGGGGGGCGGTCATTAACCAAGCTCAATTTATACCATCTTAACCGAGTTAATGCCGACTATTTAGATGTCAAAGGTCTAGTTCCATTTGCTTTGGTTTCTTGTGCTTAACCTACTTCTATTTCCCTTAATACAAAGGGACTGAAGCAACATTCTTAAACTTTAATGTTTCACAAAGCGGGAAATCGGAAATAAAGGAATCGAACCTTGTCAGAATTTTTCTAGCGCTCCCAATGAGCTTATTTCCTTTTTATATTTTGCAACTCATCACTCTTTCTTTTTCCAGAAAGAATATTTTGTTCTTACTTGCCGTATCCCTTTACCTGTCGTATAGAGTGGAGAATTTTGATTCACTCTTTCAGCAATGACGATTTTACCCCATCTAATCTGCATGATTTCCTTAAACACTCTACGATTGGTTAGATTCACATGACAAAATTCTTTTCCCCGTTTGATAATGGCTAAAGGATAAGCGATACGCCCTTGTTCGCCACTTTGGAAAACAATGGTTTTGCCATTCAATCGCCTCAGCTGTCTAGGCTGTAGGATAGCTCCTTTTGAAAAAACATTCATTTCTCTGCTCCTCATTTTTTAATCTAAGACTTTTAACGTTAATTGTTTTTCTTCCACAACCACATCGGCATTCTGAATTTGATCGCACTTCCTACAAATATTTTTATTTTTATTTTTCATGCCTTCACATCTTTTCTAGCTTGTAAATCTCTGTTCGTTGATGTTGTTGGTTGGCAAAGTCTTCTGCTTCTGATTTATTTTCAAAATAATGGCGATGACATTTGCCTCTCTTGCCTAATTTATAACTTGTAATTTGAACCACCCACATTTTATGCTCCTTTGACTTTTTTTAACCGTTAAACGGAAAAACTCTATTTCCATATTGAGAGAATAGAGTGTCATATCTTTAGCAGTTGTTGATTTACTAATATACATCCCATATCTCCCAGTCTGATATTAAAGTCGTTTCTTTATGAAACAACTTTAGGACAAAAAATTAAGTTTTAATAACACTGACAGGAATCGAACCTGCGATAGAGGACAACTGGGATGTCGTATTCTATCATTTCGCCAGTAATCAGTGTTGTCTTTAGCAATTGCTAATACACTAGGAGAGCCCTAGCAATGCCTAATCTGAGGATTTGAACCTCTTAATGAATCACCAGATAAATTTATTCGATTCATGTTCCCATTTGAACAAGATAGGTATAAAAATCACATTTAGATAATAGATGAAAAAATGTTATAATAAAGGTTGAATTTTAAATAAAATAGCCTTCTTTTTTATATTTACATCATCTGAGAATAAGCTATTTTTATCCAGTCCCTCTTGATTTCTTGTTTAACCAAGAGTCCGGAGTTTTTTTGTGAGTTTTAGTTTTTGTGAAGCTCACTTTTTAAACGTGCCATAAAACTTGTTACAGCAAGCTTTATTATGATGTTTTTAATATTTTTCACTAATAAGAGGTATCATTTTTCCCTTACGAATATATAATACCAACTTTTTGTTTGTGTGTCAAGAGAAAGCGAGGTTTTTTTTTGGATATTCAAAAAAGACTTAAAGAAATACGGTTAGAGAGAGGGCTAACGCAAAAAGAATTAGCAAATAAAATAGGTAAAAGTTACCAAATATATCAAACTTGGGAAAATGGTAGTAGAAATCCTAAAGAAGATAATTTAAGACAATTAGCTGATGCACTTGAAGTATCATATGAATATCTAACAGATACTGAAATTTTACCAATCTACCAAAAACTTTCATCAGATAAGAAGAAAAAAACGATTATATATGCTGAATCTCAATTAGAGTTGCAAAAAGAAGACAATAAAATTATTCAATTCAAAAAATCTCTCATATCTTACGAAGTTGAAGAGGAACAAGCTCTTTCAGCCGGCAGAGGACTAAGTTATACCAGTTCTTTGGAAAAAGAGGTTGTTTACTGGGATAAAGAAGTTAAATACGATCGAGCTGTCTGGATTAAAGGGCATTCTATGGAACCTGATTATGAGTATGGACAAGTAGCTTTAATTAGGTATCTGTCGCTCCCTGAATATGATGGGCAAGTTTGTGCAGTTGATAATGTTGAGAGGGGGATGGCTTATATCAAGTGTGTAAATGTTGAGAAAAAAGGCTTTCGACTCGTTTCAATAAATGATGCAACGGATGAATTAGGAAATCCCTTGTTCCTTGATATATTTTTACCTTTTAGTGAAAATCCAAGAATCATAGGAAAAGTGGTTGCTGCTTTTACTCCTATTGATGTTAGTGATGCTTTTTATTAAAAAAAGGACTCCTAAGGAGTCCTTTAATTATTTCTTGTTCTTCAGTAAACCATTATCTAACGGAACTGGCTCAGCCCGAGCTTTAGTGGATATTTTGTCTTATGATATAATATTCTATGGCGCACCTAACCCAGTGTAGAAATGCCTAGGGAGGGGGTGAATGTGTTCATGTTTCAATCAATTATCTTAGTCGTTATCACTTTTGTGGCGAACGTACTTCTTGAAACCTTCAAGTCTTGGCTGAAGAACCGCAAGTACGGAACGAAAAAACGCAATGGGCGCCATTAAATCAGCTTGTTTCCTTAGGGGACAAAGACCGACCTAACCAGTCGGTTTTTTGCATAAAAAAGAGCCTCCAGTAACCAACTGGAAAGCTCTCTAACGTGAATGGTCACGTTTCAATCAATATCTTAACTATATTTTAGCGTCTTTTACTTTTTTTGTCAACTATAGCCCATCTTTACCTACTCAGGCCATTTCATATTATTTTCATTCCAATATTCCGCAAACATATTTGACATCGTCCCATACAAATAATTTTCATGATTTTTAATTTTTATTTCGTTATTCCGAATTGAATTAAAATATCTTCTTAAAGTGTTGAGCATCTTATCTTGTAGTTCTTCTTCGTCAAGGTCAAAAAAGACTTTCAATTCTGAGTGTTCCTTCATCACATCATTTTTTGCATTGAGAATAACCCCAATAAACCTTCTCAGTTGTTGGGGAGTGTTACACCACATTTCTAGTAAGTGAATTGATGCTTCATTCAAGAAAATACTGCGATTTCCACTTTTCAAGAATTGTTTTGAATTTTTAAGCAAATCTTGATTTTGTTTTTTTATTTCAGTCGATGAAAAATTGGAAGAAGAAAAATCTAGTTTTTGAGTATCTTTATTTGTATCTAAAGAAGTATCTAAGATAGTATTATTATATAGATTTAGTGCAAAATTTGCACTTCCGCTCGTATCAAGGGTTTGAGCGGATTCTTCAACGAAGTTCTGCGGAAGTGCAGAATTTGCACTTCCGCTCGTATCAAGGGTTTCAACGAAGTTCTGCGGAAGTGCAGAATTTGCACTTCCGCTTGTATCAAGGGTTTGAGGGATTTTTTGCTCATAATCACCTCTCAAATAGACGTCTGTAGCATCAACTTCTAGTTCAGCTAAATAAAGTCGATTGGCTTCATTTTTTCCTGTTTTAGGATTAAATCCCATTTTCTTTTGGAGTAATAAATTTGCGTTTTCTAATTCTTTTTTGAGATTAATAACAGTTCTAAGTGAGACATCTAATAATTCAGCAAGCTCTTGATTTGTAAAAATAAAATAGACATTACCATCCTCATCAATCCAATTATTTTTTAGAGAATATTCTTCGCGATCCATAAGAACCATGTAAGCTGCTTTGGCACTAAGTGATAAAGTTTTTTTATATTTTTTGCTGTAGTAAAGCACTTTAGGAAATTGAAAAAAAAGTTCCTTGTATCGATTATCAGCTTTTCGGAAGTTAAAAGTGGTCAAAATAATAATTCCTTTCTGCGAGGTTTTGTTATTAGCAATAGAATAACAAAAAAAAGTGTAAAATTCAAATGTTTATTCAAGGTATAGAAATATAGATATTAGTAAATTAGTAAATATCTTTATTTCTATATATGTAAAAATACTAATTTACTAATATCTATAATAGTATCCTTAAAAATACAGATGCAGAGCAAGTTTATAAATTAATATCTATATATAGTAAATTAGAAATTAGTAAATAGAGATATATAGTAATTTCTATATTTAGATAAATACCAATTTACTAATATTTGAATTATGTCAATAAATTGGCTAGGTAACGCCGGCTAAGCAAAGATATCTAAATATATTAATTTAGATATATGTAAATATAGATATTTCTATATTTACATATTAGTATAGATGTGGTATAATATAAAAAAACAAGGAGACAAAAGATGGAACAACTTGAACAAGCAAAACAGTTATTTAAAAGTCGTAAGAAAGCACTAACGATTATCATTGGGAATCAAAAAGGGGGGTTGGAAAAACCACGAATACTTATTTGATAGCTTACACATTAGCAAAGTATGGAATAAAAACTTTGGTTTGTGACCTTGACCCTCAGTCAAATTCTACGAAGGCACTAATTCTTACAAAGTCGCAAAACAGTAATGAGATAATGACGATTGATAAGACATTGATGTGGGGGTTCAGCAACATAATCTAAAAGACTTGCCTATTCCTATCATGGATAATTTAGATTTGTTGCCAAGTTACATAGATTTCGAAGACTTTGCAAAGTACCTATATAAGAACACAAGTAGCGAGTATGAAGAAACTCATTTATTGGAGCCTTTGTTTGAGCCCTTGAAAGAGGATTACGATATAATACTTATTGATGTTCCGCCATTAAGTGTCGAAGTAACAAATAATGCCGTTGTGTTTAGTGATTACGTGCTTATTTCCCTGCAGACACAAGATGACAGTATGACTGGAGCAATTGAGTACATTAAAACACTTGTTAAGCTGAAGATGAAATATGACCTAGATATTGAAGTATTAGGGGCTCTTGCGATGTTATCTAATAGTAGAGGAACAGTTGACAAACTTATTATTGAATCGGCAAAAAAAGAGTGGGGAGAAGACCTTGTTTTTGAAACAGTGATTCCACAGATGGAACGAATCAAAAGATTCAGCATCAATGGTGTGACGGACGAAGACCGTTTTGATAGAAAAGTTTTAGAAATGTATGAGAATGTTGTTTCAGAAATGCTTTCTAAGCTTTTAGAATTTGAAGAATAAGAGGGATTAATACTATGGCAAGAAAAGGATTATTAGAACGCAAGGTTGAGGGAGCAATATCACCAAATCAAAAGTTTGAGAGTGAACCTAGTATAAATATTGTAAAACCAGAGAAAAAGCAGAAGAATCAATTTAAAAATCAGAAAGTTACTCTAAAAGTGTCAGATGAGATTAAGACAAGCTTGGAAGCGATAAAAGTATTGCATAAATTAAAATTTGATTATGAAGCAATTCAATTTTTAATCGATGACTTTACCCAAAATTTGAGTTCAGAAGAAAAACGAAGATATTCAGTTTTAAAAGAAAATTTGTAAGATAAGTAGAAGAAGTTGACAATCTAAAGTGATATGATATAATTTAGTTAACGAATAATATCGTGAGTGTATTCTCACTATTTAACCGAGGGCTGGCAAATTCCCTCGGTTTTTTACTTACTCATCAAAACTACAACATTTACGTTTTGTTAACTTTTAATGAGAAAGCATCTCTTAAAAGTTGCAAACGTTTTTTTGTTATGCTAAAATCAAATTGTGAGATAAATTACGGAATTTTTCGAGAAAATATCATTTATTTCATCTTCAAAGATTCGCTTGTCCAGAAGTTGAATGAGCGATACTGAGATACAGAAAAATAGTAAATTAGACACAATCGTGTTTAGCAGTAGCAAGTTGTAAATTTTTTTACAAGAGAATGAAAGCGCATTTTTTAGGAGGAAAATGAATAAGTTAATTTTATATGGTGGACAAGGGAATGTTCGTTTGACAGACTTAGTACGTTTAACCAAAGATGATGATGGAAAGAATCTTTTAAAGCAATTGGAAAGTTTTGATTCTGAAATGTATGGATACTTTCAAAAAGTTCTAAAAGGTACGGTCCCCTTTAGTGATAATTATGCTTCAATGTTAAGTACATTTTTATATAATGCATGGAGAACTAGCGAAGTAGATTTAAATGAAATATTATACTTTTCATCTCACAGTGCAGGAATTTTCAATGTTTTATTATCTAGTGGCTCAGTAGAATTTGGAGATGTATTAAGATTTATTCAAAGGAGAGCGGATTTAGTAAAATTACATCAGGGTGATGAGGAAATGTGGTTGGTGGTAACACAGTCGTTATCTTTGTTAGAAAACCTTATACAAGAAAAAAAAGAAGTAATAAAATTAGCTATAAAAACTAATGCAACAACAGGTGTAGCAGCATTTTCTGAAAGAAATAAACTCGAAATAGAAAATTTTCTGAAATCTCAGGGTTTACTTGTGAAATTCAAAAAACTAAGTCTAAGAATTCCTTATCATACAGCATTTCTTGATGATATTGCGAAAGAATATAATAGTTTAGTAGATGAGCTTTTTATTAAACAGAATAACCAGTTTAGATACATATACTCTTCAAAAAATCTTGAAAATGAAATTAAAAATCAACTTACTCAAAATTTTAATTGGCAAGGAGTATTGGAGCAGATTGTAGATGAGAATCTAGAAGTTTATGACTTTTCTCCAAATAAATTTATGAAGAAGCAGTTAAAGATGCTTAGTGAGAATGTAAAATTTGGGAATTAATTCAGTGAGGAGCAGAATGAAAATAGTTATCGTAACGGGAGGAACTCGTGGGATTGGGCGAGCAATTAGCTTAGAATTTTTTAAAGAAGGGTATAAAGTCATTGCTATTTATCAAGGAAATGAAAGAGCAGCTCAGGATTTAAAAGAAGAGTTTCCTAATATTGAAATTGAGAAATGTGATATTTCTGATGAGAAAGAAGTATCAATATTAGTAAATAAAATTTATAAGAGGCATGGTAAAATCGACTGTTTAGTTAATAATGCGGGAATTACACGGGATGGATATTTTTTGATGATGTCCAATGAAAAATGGAATAGTCTTTTGAATGTTAATCTAACAGGCACATTCAACGTCTCACGTGCAGTGCTAAGATTTATGAAAGTCAAGAAATTAGGAGGAAAAATTATCAATATTTCTTCCACTAGCGGGGTTGCAGGACAAATTGGTCAAACGAACTATGCGGCGAGTAAGGGAGCGATTATCTCTCTTACAAAATCATTGGCGAAGGAATTTGCAAGCGATAAGATTAACGTGAATTGTGTGAGCCCAGGGTTTATTGAAACAGATATGACTGCTTCGTTGAAAAATAAGGAAATGATTTCTGAAACTTTAATTCCCTTACAACGGTTTGGTCAAGTAGAGGAAGTTGCTTATTTGGTCACTTTTTTAGCAAGTGAAAAAGCAAATTATATTACAGGGAAAAACTTTGTAATTGATGGAGGAATGATAAATGATTAATTGGAAAATTGAAAAAGAACATATTGAACAACGTACTATTATTGAAGATAAAATTAAAACAATTCTTATTGAATCTTTAATGCTTGGTTTAGACAAGAAATTAATTCAAAATGATCAACCTCTTTTTGGAAGAGGTTTAGAATTAGATTCCATTGATGCGCTTGAACTATCCATTGGAATTTCAACAGAATTTGGAATTGCCCTTACGGATGATGATATGTCCATTTTTTCTTCAGTGAATAAATTGACGGACTATATTATGGAAAATCAGACAAATATTTAAAAAGTCGAAGGTAAATGGATGAAAAAATTAAATATTAATCAAATAATGAATTTATTACCCCATGCTTATCCTTTTTTATTGATTGATTCTGTTGAGGATTACAAGGAGGGAAAAATTGTGTGTAAGAAAAATGTCACAATAAATGAGCCGTTTTTTCAAGGACATTTTCCTTCACAGCCCATAATGCCTGGAGTACTTTTAGTAGAATGCGGAGCACAAGCTGCAGCGCTGATGTATATATTGGACAGTCTTTCAGATGGAGACTTACAGAAAGATGCATTAACTGATCCATCGCTTTCAGAGAAAGTGGGATATCTGGCAAGTATCAAGAATTTCAAGTTTAAAGATTTAGCTATTCCTGGAAATACTTTAAACATCAAATGTAAGCGTATGATAAGTTTAGGGAAAATATCTGAAATTGAAATAAGTATTTCGAATGAGGCACATAAAGAAATTGCTTGTGGAAGGGTTTTGGTTTCTCAAAAATGAAAATAATATTAAAAAATGTCAAGAAAAAGTATGGTAATTATGAAGCTTTAAGGGGGTCTCAACAGAATTTGAGGAGGGCAAGTTTTATGGCTTGCTTGGTCCTAATGGTGCAGGAAAAACAACTCTTTTTAATATTTTAATTCAAACGATTGCTAAAACATCAGGAAATATCGAATGGCAAATAGATAATCAAAAAGTTGGAGCAGAAAAACTCTACCAACATCTTGGAATTGTTTTTCAGTCGAACAGACTTGATGAACGTTTAACTGTGGAAGAAAATTTAATCACACGAGGTGCTTTATACGGCATGACCAAGAATAAAGTTTTGGAGAGTTTAATCAATATTGAAGATTATTTACAGATTGAGGAATTGAAAAAACGAAAATATGGTACCCTTTCAGGGGGACAAAAAAGAAAGGTAGATATTGCACGAGCTCTGTTACATAACCCTTCTATTTTGCTGTTAGATGAGCCGACTACTGGTTTGGATCCGAAATCACGTAATGATTTATGGACAGCGATTTATGAATTAAATAAAAAAGCAAAAATGACGGTCGTTTTGATCACGCATTATTTAGAAGAAATGGCTTTTTGTGATGGTTTGGATGTATTAATTCAAGGGAAATTACATTATTCAGGATCTATTGAAGACTTTATCAAGGAAAATTCAACAACTGATTTAAAGATTGTTGCTAATAAAGAGAAACAGATTTTTTCAAAGTCTTTACAAAGTCATCTTACAAAAAAAGAACCTCAAACTTTTGTTTTTCATGACGTAAGTATGAAAGAAATCTTAAATATTCTTTCTGAGAATCAAGAAGTAATCGAGTCTTTTGAAGTACAACAAGCGAGTTTAGAGATGGCATACTTAAATTTACTTCATGAAATACAAGGAGTTAAACAGGAATGATAACACTGATTAAACGTAATATTTTGGTTTATACACGAGATAGGATGGCATTTTTTATGTCTTTCCTATCCGTCATAATTCTATTGATCCTTTATCAAGTTTTCCTTGGACAATTTCAATTAGATGCAATAAAGACGAGTATGGGAACAGCAACTGTTTCTTCGTCTGTTATAGAAATGGTAAATTTTTGGCTCATTTCAGGTTTGACAACAGTAGTTTCTTTGACAAGCACTTTAGGTGCTTTTAGTGTGATGGTTTCAGATAAAGAAAAAAAACTTGATGAAGATTTTACAATTAGTGCGTGTCCGACATGGAAACTTGAAACCACTTATATTTTTGCGGCTGTAATCTTAGGAACTTTAATTACTTTGGTGTGTTGTTTAGCAGGAATCTTGCTTTTCAATGGATTCAATGGATTAGTGATATTCAGCCTTGTTGATTTTTTAAAAATTATAGGTTTAGTATTTTGGAGCTGTTTGCTCTCAGCAACGATTATTTTGCCCTTTTTATCATTTATAAAAAGTGCATCTGCGTTCAGTACTTTGAGTACTATCGTTGGTACTTTGATAGGTTTCTTGTCTGGAGTTTATATTTCTATCGGTTCTGTTGGAAAAGTTCTTGCACAAATAATGACTTGGTTTCCTATGACTCAAATGAATACTTTGTTGAAAAACGTACTGATGTCGCATAGTTTAAAAAAAGTGTTTAAAGGAGCTCCTGAGCAAATTGAATCCAACTATAAAATATCTTATGGAATTATTTTAAAAACGGTAAATAATCATGAACTTTCAATTTCTACCATGACTGTTTATATTTTTATTTGCATGGTGGGGCTTCTTTTAGCTTATTTATTTATAAAAAAGGGTTTACGTCATGTTAAAAAATGAAAAGTATCATGTTAGGTTATTTCAACAAAAAGATGTTCCTCAGATCATTCAGCTATTCAATAAAAATCAAGTTTATCAGTTTCAGAATAGCAAATTATTAATGGCTGAAGATTTTCTTTTGACAATGGCAATAAAGGAAATGAGTCATTTTTATGTCCTTGAAAAGGGGAATGAAATTGTAGGAACAACGGCTTTTTTTAAGTTTATCACGTTCGGTCCAGTTTCGGAAGAAAACAGCTACAGTGGATTTCTATTGATTGATTCTGAACATCGTACAGGTGCAGCAATTAGTTTACTTCAAAAAGAAGTATTAATGGATATTACAAACTTTAATTTTCATACACACTTCACAGAGATCAGTCGATATAACAAAGCTTCACTGAATTTGTCTAAGAGAAATGGGTTTGCAATTTTTAACGAAAGTTATGAAGATATGTATCATTGTTATCTTCTAAGAAGTTCTTTGCCGAAGATATTGAAAGCTTTTAAATTTACAGGTAATTTGGAAGATAAATATGATATCAACACTTTCAAAATTATTGATGAGCAAGAAGATAAGAGCGTTTCTGTTATTACAACAGAGATTTCCGGTGAAAGAATGCAATACCAAGTTTTCCCTCAAGCACAGTTCCCTTTTGATATAAAATTAGAATTGTTTCGACTTTTTATTTATAAAGAAAACAAAAAATTTTATGTGAAATGTGAGTTTTATTCTAAACAAGTAAAGTTTGTAAAAATTAACTTAGGGAAATTGAAGTATACAAAACTTACACGGGAAAAATCAATATTTGAGATAAAGACTTATAATTCAAATATATTGTTGAAGGCGATAGTGATAACCGATATTGGTGAGATTAAAGTGCAGCTTCATTACAAGGAACCACATGAGGAACAAAGAGTTCTTTTTTTGAACAAAGAGTTCTTTTCATATAGACTAAAATTCAATTTAAAAAATGGGAGTCTATATTTAATGCGTGGAAATGAGAAAATAATTGAGGATATCTTTTTACAGTTCTCAAAACCTGAAGATGCCCAATATTCGATAGAAGAATTTTCTGATAAGTTGGTCATTCAATGCAAGGGGAAAACAATTGATATTATAAAAACAATTGAATTAAAATTAGATACTTTCAAAGCAACTTATACAATTAAAAAGTTAGATATACTTAATCCTCCGGTAGCAAAATATGGTTTAAAAATAGAAAATCAAGACTATCTTATTGAGGAGGAAAATAATTTGATTCCTTATGTTCCTGGAATTTACCCTGATGAGTTAGATGATTTCATTAAAGTAGAGTTATTTAAGAAAAATAAAATGAGCTATGTTATTGACTCAGAAAAATTGGGTGTTAGTTTTTTTTCTGAGGGTCCACTCAGTAATCAAATGCAATTCCGACCGTTAGGATATGTAGAGCTAAAATATTATACTAATGATATAAATTACTGTATTAAATTTTCTAAAAAACGAGTAAAAAGTTTCAATAAGAATATTGGGGATAGTGAAAAGGTAGCGATTCCTTGGCAAGCTATAAAAAATTATCAAGTATACACCAATAATGAGATGTCTTTGGTCAAGCATAATGTTAAAAAAACTCATATAAATCTAGAGTGTATGATTGATTCAGAAAAAGAACAAATGTTAATTAAAAACAATCAAAAAATAACTCAAAATTATATTGTTTTTGAATTTAGTTACATTTGCTCATCTAAAATCCAAATGTGGAAATATGATGAATTTTACACTTATGAAAATAAAGGGGGAGTTTGGGAGTCTAATAAAGAGCTTCTATTATTCGAGAAAATTAAAAACAAATATTTTAGAATTCAGGTAGAGAAAGGAAGGATTTATTCTTTTAAAGAAAATAATAAACTTATGATTCGTTGCGTGATTCCGAATCAGGCGACTGTAAATCAAAGCGTCCAATTGCAACAATTTATCGTATAAGCGGTATTAATATGAACCGAAATACATTAAAAAATGCGCTTAGGCTAGTATCAAGATGAATTAAGGAGAATATAAAAATGAAAGATGTATATAAAGAACTTAGAACAAATAAATCATTTAAACAATTTGAAGGTAAAATTTTTGAAGTTTCAGGAGATGATGCAGAGGTAGTTTTAGATCAATATATTCCTAAAAATATAGAGTTTTTAGATATTGATACATGTGGGTTCACTTTTATTTTGACAACGAAGGGAACAGTATTTACAGAAGTAGTTTTTTATAAATTAGAAGATAAATACATTCTCTTATCTAAAGAAAATCTGTTGACTATCTTTGAAAATAAGAAATTTGATTTTCAAATTAAAGATATTTCAGATGAAAAAGTTTTATTTCAACTGGAAGGTAAAAATTCAGGAGAAATTGCTCAAAGGTTTTATGATTATGATATTTCAACCCTGAATTTTAAAGGAATTATATATTCTGAGTTTGAAAATACAGAATTAATTGTTGCTCGTTTTGGTTTTTCAGGAGAATTTGGTTATCAATTTCTTGTAGAAAAGAATAAAGGAACTGATTTCATTTCTCAATATTTTCATAATATCTCTGAATATGATGAATATCTCAATGATTATGTAAAATTTGAGGTTAATCATCCTATTTATGATTTGTATAAACAAGATAGTAATTTATTTGAGTTAGGTTACGCGTGGAATCTCGATTTTACAAAAGAAAGTTTTATAGGAAGAGCTGAAATTTTAAATAAAATTGAGAAAGCAAAAGTTCAAAGTATTGTTTTTTCTTCGCTTGAAAAAGTTAAAGCTGGTGAAAAAATTTACTTTGATGATAAAGAAATTGGGACTGTTCACTTTGTAATGGATGCTCTAGATGAGCAAGAAAATCGGGAATATTTAGGAATGCTGATGGTAGAACCGTATTATGCACACTCAGGTATTCATTTTATCACAGAGAATAATGTAGAGTTAGAAACAATTTCTAATCCTTATATTATTCCAGAAAGTTGGTCAAAATAATGGTGCACAATGTCAATATAACTGGAGTAGGTATTGTTTCTTCTTTAGGTTTAGGTATTGAAGAACATAAGAGGAATTTATTCGGACAAGTTGATGCAATCCAACAAAGACAATTTACTAACAATGAACATATTTTGGATTCTTATGTTGGAATCGTTGAACAAAATCTTAATGTTCCAGAAAAATATAAAAACGAAACGAAGAATTTTAAATTAGCATTTTTGGCTTTTGAGGAAGCTTTATCTTCTGCAAAATTTAATTTTAAAAATAAAGAACAAAGAATTGCAATTTGCTTAGGAACTTCTTTAGGAGGAAAAACATCCGGTCAAGAAGCACTCTATGCTTTTGAAGATGGCAACTATGATCTAGAGGAGGAGATGTTTGAAAAACGTTCATTGCATCATATTGCAGATGAGCTAATTGCTTATCATGGGCTTGTAGCGAGTTATTATGTGATTTCTACTGCATGTTCAGCAAGTAATAATGCAGTTATTTTGGGCACACAACTTCTTCAAGATGATAAATGTGATGTTGCTATTTGTGGAGGATGTGATGAGCTAAGCGATATTTCTTTGGCTGGTTTTAGTTCTTTAGGGGCAATCAATATAGAAAGTTCTTGTAATCCCTACTCTCTTGGAAAAGGGATTAGTTTAGGCGAAGGTGCGGGATTTATTGTATTGGAAAAAAATAGTCCAAGAAATTATGGAAAGATTCTCGGAGGCTCTATTACTTCTGATGCATATCATATTACAGCTCCTAAAGCCACAGGAGAAGGTGCTGCACAAATTGCGTATAATTTATCGGACCAAACAGGGATTTTATTAGACAAAATTGATTATATCAACGGACATGGGACAGGCACGCGTGCAAATGACAGTATGGAACGTGCTATGATAGAAAAGAATTTTCCAGTAGAAACTAAAATAAGTAGTACTAAAGGTCAAACGGGTCATACACTTGGAGCAGCTGGTATTATTGAAATTATTAATTGTATCCTAGCGATGCAGGAGCAAAGAGTCCCTGCAACTAAGACACTTCCTTCTGAGGAGAATCCAATGGAGACGAATTTTATTAAAAACAAAAATTTTAATAAAAAAATTAATTATGCTCTAAACTTTTCGTTTGCCTTTGGGGCAACAATAGTGGCGTCCTTCTTGCTAAAGATCAAGTGTCCGAAGAAACATTTTTAGTTAACGAAAATAAAGATTTAAATATCTTAGCTCATGCTTCTACTTTAGAAAATTTAGAAGACAAAGAAAAAAAATATGAAGTAGTAACAAAAGAGTTCAGTAAAATAAAAGGTTTACGCTACTCAGATTTTACTCTGTCTTCTAAACTGAATCCTGCTCAATATCGAAAAATGGATAATTTTTCAAAAATGATTGCTAATACAGTAGCTAAAGCAATTGAACGTAGTAGCTTGGATTTGAAAAAGTTAGATCTAAATAAGGTAGGCATCCTATTTACTACATCTTCAGGACCGATTGAAGTGGTGGAAGATATTGAAAAACAACTTCGATTAGATGGTTATAAACAAGTTTCAGCTGCAAAGTTTCCTTTTACAGTTATGAATGCTGCTGCGGGGATGTTATCCATTTTATTCAAGATCAAGGGTCCTGTGTCAGTAATTGCTTCTAATGTCGGTTTTATTGATGGAGTAACTTACGCCGAAGAGATGATGAAAAACGAAAAGCTTAGTCATGTCTTGCTCGTTTCTGCTACACAATGGACCGATTTGTCCCTCTTGGCATGGGAGAAATTAGGATATGATGCCAATGCTTTTACACCAGCAGATTATTGTCACGCAGCGGTTATTGGTGGAGAAAGCGAAGAACGTACACCACGATTTATCGGTATTGAACAACTTAAATATGATAACAAGGTACATTCTCAAATCGATGTGAAAGGGTGGTTTATAAATACTCTTCATAAGAATATTTCAAACCTCAGGATCTCAGCGACAGATATCAAGAAAATAATATGGAATTCAAATAAGAAAACAGCAACAATTGAATATGAAATGTTTCAAGAATTATCTATGGAAAGAGAATTTCCCTTTTTGGAAGTTGATTTAGGTTTTTCTTCAGATGGGGCAGGTGAAGAGCTAGATTTTGTATTAAACAATAAAGAGTTCCAAGGAGGAATATACGTTATTGCTTCTTACTCAAGATTCGGTGGTTTTTCATTAATGTTCATAGAAAAGTAAAGAGGAATTATGAAAAAATTTTTATTTGCACCCTTTATGATGAATCTAGGGGAAAGTCAACGGTTATCGCAAATTGCTCAACGTCTTCAGGAAGAAGGCTATGAGATTCATATATTAGGAAAAAATTTTTATCCATTTTTATTCGAAAATCCAAACTATATTTTTCATGAATGCTTAGCGGATGAGCACATTTACTCTGAAGAACGATATAAGGATTTCTTTTCATTTGATACAGATTTTAATTTCTTGACAGATGAAGAAATTAAAGAAGTTTGCAATTTTGAACGCAAGTTACTTAATGAGTATAATTTTAGTGCTGTTTTTACAGGGTATCGTTTAAGCATAGTCGTAAGTTGCAAGATTGAAAAAGTTCCATTAATTTGGATAATTTCTGGAGCCATTCATATTGATGAAATCGTTCAGAACATTGAAGGGATTGTTCCTAATAATATGAACTACAGGTTACAGAGTGAGGCTGTTAAAAATACATTGAAAAGGGTTGTTTTATCATATTCTAATAATGTTAAATCTTGGAATCGATATTTGCAATCTGAGGGTACATCAACTTTAAAAAATTCTTTGGAGCTGTTCACGGGTGATTTAAATTTGATTGCAGACTATAGTAAATTCTATATGTTTAATAATCAAAAAGAATATAAAATTGTTGGTCCAATACTTTTTTCTGCTCCCAAGAAATTTCTAAATATAGATAATAAAAACAAAAAAATATTGCTGAGTTTTGGAACTTCTTTTGACAAAGAATGGGTACAACAATTTATAGAAAAACTTCCCAATGAATATTCTTACATTCTCACGACTTGCGGAGAAAAATTTCATCTTGGAGAGAAAGATATTGAATTACAAAAGTTTATAGACTTTAAAAACTTATCAGATAAAATATCATTTGCGATTATTCATGGAGGGCAAGGAACTGTATATGCAATGGCAGAGCAAGCCATTCCTTTTATTGGAATCCCATTCTTCAATGAGCAATTATGGAATATCAAAAAATTCAGCGATTTTGGCGCAGCTTTCTTAATGAAAAAAGAAGAAGATATAAAAAAAATAATATCGACTTTTACTTTGACAATATCTGATTATCAGAATGAAATGCTTGAAATAAGTCAAGGAATTTTGAGAGAATCTAGTAAATCTTTAGATAATGTAGTAAAAGAAGTGGTACAGTTTATTGAGCAATGAAATTAAAATTTATATATATAAAGATTCTGGAATTAAGCTCCCTAATAAATTAATAGGTAAGAGGATCTCACGTTATAATGAAGCGATTCGTGAGAGAACAAAAAGAAAAATACTTGTTAGTAGTTATTTTATCTATAAGGTACTTCGTATAAATCAGGTTCCTAAGGATAGAGCTATACAAGCTTTTTCTAAAAGTGCGCATGAAATAAAAGGTTTACCATTTTCAGTAAGTTTTTCAAATGCAGAGCCTTATTATGCCTTAGCAATTTCGGAAAAAAATGTAGGAATTGATATTGAAAATTATAAAGAGCGATCGAAAGAATTGTATGAAAAGTATGTTGATGAAAGTATTGTTTTAAGCTTAGAAGAGCTAAAAGAATCTTTTTATAGAAACTGGATAGAAAAAGAGGCAAAGTACAAGTCTGTAAATGATTCTATACCTAAGCATATGGGATATTTTAAAGTATCTGACTTGATGATTGGTATTTATCATGAAAAACCTCATAACATACTAAGTTATGAGGTTGATATTCAAAGTGAAAATGGGATTCTGAAGTGCAAGTTAACAAGTCTGTGAAAAATCAAGTAAATTCATATAATTCAACATTTTTAAAGACACTATCCCTTAAATGTCTTCGATGTTTTAGGAAATTACAATCTTTATTTGTTTCCTAAAACTAGTTCTACTCATGCTGAATACCTAGGACTGGGGAGTTTGTCTAAAATGGGTACTGTATTTTGGTTGTTTTGAAAAATGTGCCATACTTAGGGAAAATATTGTAGAAAGCGTTTTGACGTTTGCTTGTTTAAGGCATTTGTAACGTTTAGAAGCGTTCTTCATTGATGATATCAAATCGAATAAGGAGTAAGGTTAGCTAGATTAGAAGTTTGTAATCTTCAAAAGCTATTTTATAATAGAAGAATTATGATAAATGGAATCCCTAACTATAAGAATAACTGTATAGAAGAAAATACTCTTTTAGAAATAAAAGGTATACAATCAAAGCATAATCAAGTCTCAGTTGTTTATAAAGAAACTCGAATTAAAAATTGTAGATTATTTATAAGCAGACTTGTTGGGTTTGTTCATATTGCCCCTGTCATATCGATGACAAAAATTTTGCGACCAAATGACTTAGTAATGACCATTGAAGAGCTAGATGTTTTAAATGAGGTGCACATGGAACAAAGCGGTAAAATTGAAGCAGTATATGTTGAAGAAAATCAATTTGTAATGTATGGAACTCCGTTACTCTTGATAAGATGTCTTGATAGTAGCTAGTAAATAAAGTCCGAAATATTTATATAACCTCATTATTCTGTGAAACAAAAAGTGCATTTTAATTCAACCATTTCATCGGGATTAATCCTGCACCTATTTATGATTTTTTTGGATAACATTTGAAAGTGTAAATCATCACCTCTCAGGGTAAAAAGGAGTGAGAGACTAAATGAAAACTCATATAATAGTCTTTGGCATTGACAAGCTCACGAGCGGGATATGATATAGTAAAACTACAGAATATTGTAGTGAGTGAAAAGCTCTCAACTTTTTTGGGTTTACTACAAATTTCTATAAGTTTCGGAAAAATTAGTGTTTTTCGTACACTTGTATGACTTAAAAATCGCACGGTTGAGCGATTCTCTCTTAATGAGGAATAAAAAAGGCTAAAAAACGCAGATTGTGACAAAATTATGAGAAAATGAGAACGTTTTTAATGGTTTGTGTGCTCATTTCAGGTATATAGGAAACATATAAAATATATATATAAAACATATATAATTTATTGAAGTTTTGACAAATCTGTGAGATAATTGGGTTGTGGAAGTTTGGGGTATAATGATGGAGAAACAGACAGAATTATTTGAGGAAAAGACAGAAATTGCACCAATTACTGTCAAAGAGAGTTTAAAAGCTGAAGCGATGGCTTATGCAAAATCCCAGGGCTTGAATCTTTCCTCTTGGACAAGAAATTTATGGATCAAAGAAATAGAAAAGGCAAAAAAACGTTAGTTTGGCATTGATTTCCTTGAATTTCTTGTTCCGTGTGGTATAATAAAAGTAAAGAAAAGGACTTGCGCTAACAAGCCCTAATGTAGCCGATTAAAAGTCGGTGGCCGTATTGATTACAAGAACCGTTAACTCGCCAAAGTTGAGACGGTTCTTATTTTTTTGCTATCTTTTCGATTAACAAAACGATAAATGTAAGCAAACTAATCAGTAAACCGCAAGCTGCGATGACTAACATTGCTACACTCATCATAAGAGCGCTCCTTCCTGTCAGATTTTGAACTTACATACATAAGCCTCACCTCACTTTCAGAGCCACCGTCTATTAAAAACATCTACAATCATTATTATAACAAAAAAGCACTATACAAGCGAGAATACTTGTATAGTGCTTTGCTTTTTAAAAAGGTAAATCGTCGTCGTTGATTGTCATTGGTTCTGAGCTTGCAAATGGATCATGAGGATCTGCAGGAGAAGTTTGTTTTCCAGTGCTTTGAGTTGCTGCAGGTTGAGGTGTTTGTACATTCCCTCTGTCTTGACGACTTTCGAGCATTTGGAAACTGTCCGCAACTACTTCAGTCACGTAAATGCGTTGGCCTTGTTGATTTTCATAGTTTCGTGTTTGAATACGCCCAGTGATACCAATTAGAGCCCCTTTTTTAGCCCAATTTGCTAAATTTTCAGCTTGCTGCCGCCAGATGACGCAGTTAATGAAATCGGCCTCGCGGTCACCGTTCGCATTTTTAAATTGGCGGTTGACTGCTAATGAGAAGGTTGCGACTGCTTGGTTTTGTGGTGTGTATCGGAGTTCAGGGTCACGTGTTATCCGCCCCACCAAAGTGACATTATTTATCATATTAACCCTCTTTTCTTATTTTAATATAGTATAGCAAATCATCTCTATAATGTTTAAATGAAAACAACTGAACTTTTATCAGATGTTATATTGTTCGGAAATAATTGTTAAATACTTGGAATTTTCAACGTGAAAGAAGAGGAAATACCGAACGTTAATCGACTATTTTTTTGTTATTGATTTTAAATTCATTTCTCTCTGAATAATACAGTGTTCGAATGTGAGTAATTCCACTCTCTACTCTTTCAACTTCCGAGCATTTTTTCATTTTTAACATTTGGCACATTTTTTCTCCTTTGAAATTTATAGCATTACATCTCCATTTCATCAGATTGTTCATAATCATTTGTCACATCACGAAGGGGGTTAGAACGTTCAATTTCAAGAAGTTCTTTTAAATCATTATACCGTTCTGATTTCTCTTTGTACTCCTCTTCTTTGGAATAAGGAGCATTTTCGGCTTCCTCAATTTTATTAATCGCTGTTTGAAGGCGGTCAATTTCATTGAGTGTATTTTCTCGGTCACGTGTGATTCCCTCATCTATTTTATTATCAATTCGAGTCAAAATACCTGTAGGAGCTGCCACATCAACCCGTACAGAATATTGAGCATTTCCTTTTAAAATAAGGTCATGATTAGTATTATCAGTTGAGCTTGCAACTTGATGAACAAGCTCAAAACCTCTATAATGACCAAGACTTGTCGAGGCTATTCTTTCAGTACTAACCTGATATTGCAATACATTACCATTTAAACGTTTAGCAAAAAATTCTCCAACGTCTGACTTTTTATCCTGGTCATTAAAGTATTTACTCTGACCATTATATGATAGTTCAAGACTGAAGGGATTGTTTTTATTGTCAGTGATGTTAGAGAGGTCTTTTTCGATAGCATCAAGATACTTTTCAAAAGAGGACAAGCGATTTTTCTCTTCTCCAATTCTCTTTTGGTCAGTGGCTTTCCCCTCATAAAAGCGAGTTCGTGAACGTTTCAGTACCTGCAATTCCATCTCCAGTTTCATAAATTCGGCTTGGAGGGGATTTCCAGTAGCTGAAGCCTTAAAAGTCGCAGGACTAGGGGTGTCGGTCGCAAGTTCTTCCATTTCACGTGCATTTGAGGTTCCGCTCATAATCTGCTCGATAAACTTTTGTTTCACTTCTTGGGTTTGCCAAAGAAATGAATCCATTGAGTTTTTCGTAATATAGTGATGAATTTGTACCAATGGGTTTTCATTGCCTTGACGAATAATCCTGCCGTTTCGTTGGGCAATATCTGATGGACGCCAAGGGACATCTAAATGGTGGATGGCAATGAGTTTATCTTGGACATTAAGTCCAGTTCCTGCTTTACTTGTACTGCCCAGCAATACACGAATTTTTCCAGTCCGCATCTCACGCATCATCACTTCTTTGTTTTTATCAGTTGCCTCATGAATAAACCGTACTTCACGTTCAGGAATGCCTTTCAAAACAAGGAGCCGTTTGATTTCATCGTAAGCCGAAAAAGTGTTGACTGACCCATCTGAATTGTAAGTTTGGCTGTTTCTGTATTTATAAGGGACAGAAAGGTCTGAAAAAATCATTTGTGTCGATTTCCTATCATCATTATCTTTATAAATTTGGTAGACATTGGCAACAACTTGGTTCAATTTATTCGAATCTATTTCGGAATAGAGCGAATCATCAAGGACTCTCATGTCCAGGGTCAACTTACGATTTTCTCCAACAATTTTTAACATATTATCTTCATAAGGCTTAACAGAGCCACTTTCAATCATTGATGCACGTGTAATTAATTGGTCAATATAATCTGCTTGCGTACTTGTGGCTGTCGTATAGTGAGGAATAGTATCAGCTTTTGGAACAGGTAAATCAAGCATATCGGAAGTCTGAATATCCCAAGATTCACGGAACATTTTCATTAACTCAGGAACATTCCCAAATTTAGTAAAGCGTCGATTGATTTTAAATGTGCCTGCTGCAGTGAGTTCGAAATTATTTTCAATGATTCCAAAACTAGAAACCCAGCTATCAAAATGCTCTACTCCGAAACGCTCGAGCACATCAGGCTCAACATACTTCATCATAGTGTAGAGTTCCACCACAGAATTAGACATGGGTGTTCCAGTAGATAAAACGACATGGCGATTATCGTAGAGATTATGGAGATATTCAATCTTCATCATTAAGTCCAAAGCTTTTTGGCTTCTAGTATCAGACACTCCTTTGACATTTTCGAGCTGAGTATAAGGGGCAAGATTTTTGTAATTGTGGGCTTCATCAATGAATAGAAAATCAATTCCAAGTTCTTCAAAATTAATAAAGGTATCCGTATCGGTTTTTTGAAGGCTTTCAATTCTTTTCTCTAGGACTTCAATTTTTTTCTCAATCCGTTTAACCGTATATTTATTATCGGTATTTTCTAACGCTTCACGTGCTAAAGTAATTTCGTTATTAATATAATATTCTTGATATTCTTGACTCATCGCCACTTTCCCAAACTGTGAGTCCGCAATGACGATGGCATTATAATTTCCATTTGCAATCCGACTAATAAATCGTTTCCGGTTATTTTTAGTAAAGTCTTCAGACATCGCGACAAGGACCTTGCTTTCAGGGAAATATTTGTAGATTTCTCTTGCAAATTGGTCAACCAAAGGTTTAGGAATGACGAACATTGCTTTTGAAATGACCCCAAGTTCTTGTAGCTTCATAGAGGAGGCAAGCATGGTCAATGTTTTTCCTGACCCCACCTCATGAGCAAGACCTGCCCGTCGTTCTTGAATAATTCGCATGACCGCATTTTGTTGATGGGGACGGAGTTGGTATTGTGTGGCAAGTCCACTTACGGTTAATTGTTGCCCGTCATAGGATTTTATAACAGAGCGATTATAGCGTTCGTTATAAATTTTGACAATTTCCGCCTGAGCTTCAGGCGTTTTCATCACCCACTCTTCAAATTGTGACGCAAGTGCTCCTCCCCTTTCTTGAATAGCTGCTGTGGCATCTGAGTCAAGAATCCGTTTCTTTCCTGTAGGGTCATCGGGGTCAGGTTGATAGATTTTGGGCGCACGTTGATTTAAGAGCGTCGTTGCTAAACGATCTGCAGAGTAACTTTGATTTTTTCGAGAGTCTCTGTAACCATATTTATCAGTAACCGCATAAGTATTGGTTTTCTCTACTTCAACTTGATAGACATCTGAAGCTTTGTCGTAATCAATCGTGACAAAATCAAGTTCTACTTTATCACTTCCACGTGGAATTTGCTCCAAGACCTCTGCTAAGAATTTCTGATAAATTGGGGTTGGAATAAAACGAGTCCCAAACTTATAATTGATTTCACTTATCATCAAATCTTTAGGAATGACTTCTTCTAAGGCTGAGATATTCCGAGACCAGTCATAGCTTTCAAATTCAAAATCACGGTTGGTCAGAGCTACTGACAGTTTCGTTTTTACATCGCCAGAGAGGTAATCTTCACGGACTTGATATTCATTCCCCCCTAAATAAAAAAGACGGTCGCCTAATTCCGCAACCATCTCTTCCTTGGTGTGAGGGTAAATATCTTTCATATAGTCAAAATCAAGAGCTCCTCGATGATTAAGGGAAGCAAGGAGTGCATCTGAAGCTGAAGTGACTTCGACCACCCCTTTCTCAACTTGAATCGTTGGCTCAAAGAAGACTGTTCCTTTAACATACTTAGGAAGTTTTGTTTGTTCATCTTCGACCTCGTCTTCGATTGAAGCAAGAAACTGATAGTAGTCATCTTTCTTCATCAATGCGTGGTTATTGCGAGAAGAAATTGCGCCATATTGAGCGACAAAAGCATCATATTTTTCGTTGAGCGCTTGTCTTAAAGGTTCATAAGCTTTTTCAAAGTTAGGCTGATGTTGAATTTTCAGCACTTCTTGCAAGGTTTGACGTAAATCAATCATTTGCTCAATGGCTTTAACATCCGCTTTATTATAATTAACGTGGTAAAAATACTGTGTACTTTCAAGAGATTCAATGGTTAGTTGGTTTGTCTTAGGGTCAAAGCGATAATGGTTGTTATTGGAAAAGGCAGCTCCTTGTTGAGCAAGCTCTTTTAAGGTTTCAGGGGAAATATTTGGTAGATTACTCCTAGCCTCTGATGTTAGAGGAATGAAATTATCCCAACTATCAAAATAGCCTTTTCCGATATAGGAAACAACAAACTTTTCTTTCTGGTCAAAAATTTTATCTTTGTTTCGCTCATAACGTTCAAGTTGATTTTTTCTATCCTCATTGGCTTTGAGATTGATACTAGAAGTTTTTTGGTGGGCTTCAACAGTCTTCCCATTGTGATAATAAGGACGATGCTCATGCACATAGAGGGTAAAGGGAGCGATATTTTCTAGCACTTCAACTGATAGCGAATTATCAAGGCTTTTTGCGATTTCAAAGACCTCTGATTGACGTTCTAATGTGGCGGTATTTTGATTTTCTTCAAAATTTAAAGCAACGGCAAGTGCGTTCATCAAGTCATCATGACTGGCTTTATTTTGAATAGATAGCGTTCCACCGTTGAATGTCTTAATTTTTAAGTCGCCTAAAACTTTATCAGGGAACATTTCAAAATAACTATTAAAGGCTACCTCGTTTCCAAGAGTATCGGATTGTTTGATAGTGTTTAACCAAATAGGGTCAAGTTCTGGCGAGGAAGTTTTTTGGAAAATCAAAATATCGGAACTGACATCAGTTCCTGCAATAGCCTTGAACGCAGTATCTGGAAGACGAACAGCACCGACTAGGTTTGCCATAGTGGCTAGTTCTTTTCTGAAACTATCATTTTGTTTATCCATTGTAAAAGTACTTGTGATAACAGCGACGTACCCGCCCTCGTGTACAAGGTCAAGGGATTTTTTAATGAAATAGTCGTGAATTGCGTAATTACTATCATACTTATCATCAGTAATGTAAGTTTGGCCAAAAGGGACATTGGTAACCACTAAGTCCATCGAATCATTAGCAAACGAGGTTGCTTCAAAGCCTTTGACTTGAATGTTTGCGGTTTGATGAAGTTGT
>NZ_CP032629.1 GCF_003627095.1 Lactococcus allomyrinae
CAAAAGTAACAGTAAAAACTGATATTGAAGATAATGTTAGAGAAATAGCAATAACAATAAGTCCTTACAATCAAGAAAAACTCTCAAAATTAGATTTGAGTTCAGTTTTTCAAGGCTTCATTCAACAACAAGCACAATCCAATAGGGATTCTTCTCAAATGGTTTATAAACTCTTGAACATTGATTCTGACTACTTTTACAAATTTAGTAATTTAAAACAGCTGTTTCAGTTTCAGAAAAATTATGATTCTGAAATTCCTTTAGATAAATATAACTCAATTCCTGTTTTGAGCCACAAAATCATTGTAGCAAGGTCTGGAAATGGTAAATCGTTCTTGTTGCTGTATCTTATCAGCTTTCTAGCACTCTCACAGAAAAATATTTTGCTTATAGCAGATTATAAGCAATCTGATGTATTTATAGCTTGTAGAGATAATTTAGGTTTAAGTTCTGTATCAAGTAAAGAAGATATTCTACAAATGGTTGAGGATACTTATTTGGAAATGTTGGATAGACAGAAAGCCTTTAATGATTATGAGGGAAACAAATTAGGCTTAACTATGGATAAGCTGGGATACGAACCACTCTTTCTTGTAATTGATGAATTGGCTAGTTTTACAGCTGCTTTAGATAAAAAAGAGCTTGAGCAATTCAACTTTCACTTTAAGCAAATAATGCTTTTAGGTAGGGCTTTATCAGTGTTTTGTTTAATCACTATGCAACAATTCAATGTAAAAAATCTTGGTGGAAGTTCAGAGCTTAAAGAGCAATTTGGAGACCAAATATTGCTTGGAAATAATGATAGCCAAACTATTCAAAATTTGTATGGGTCTAATGAATTACCTAATTTTCAAATGGAAAAGGGGAATGGTTTCTTGCAAAATGATAGCAACTTGCAGCCCGTTTTATTCAGAAGCCCTTTTTTAGAACCCAGTTTCTTCAAACATTTAGAAAAACTCAATTTAAAATTACAAACAAAAAAAGAGAGTTAATGCTCTCTTTTCTAATATCAACCTCTGAAATGAATTTAAAAGGTGGGCTTACTTTTGAATTTATTTTAGAGGTTCCTCAATTCTTATCAGAATTGATAATATTCTTTAACTTTTCGCTTGTGTAGTGTACATATCATCAAAAAGAAAGTAAGCAGTGCTTTGAGACCCTCTGTCATCAAAGCACTGCTTGTTAAATTGTGTAATAATAATTCATAGTTATTCAACTATAGTATCTGCAAGATTTTTAGCAATTCTTTCTATAACTGGTACTACAACACTGTTTCCTGCTTGTTTATATAATCTCCCATTACTTTGGTTGGGAAGTTTATATTCTCTTGGGAAACCTTGAACGTTAAAGCATTCTCTTGGTGTTAATTTACGAATATCTCCACTATATGTAAGAATTAGAGGTACATTATGCCCACCTGTTCCCATATTAGCAGTTAACGTTGGTACTAAATTACTTTTGTTTTCTCTTACATAAACTCTGCGCCACTGATATGTAGTGTCGTGATTAGTCATATTTTCTTTTAACTCATCAAAAAATTTATTCTTTTCAGAGGTATAGTAGAACTTATCATCTTGTTTTTTAGAAAAATCAATAACATCGTGAATCGTTGTTTTTAAAGGTATAGATTTTGGTAGTTCAAAATTTGCATAATCTTCTTTATTTTTGAAAGCAACAATATAGATACGTTCTCTATTTTGAGGTATATTTCCATATTCAGAAGCATTAAACACTTGAAAAAGATACTTGTATCCTAGTCTTTCTAACTCAGAACAAATAACTCTAAATGTGTTCCCGTTATCGTGAGAAACAAGATTTTTAACATTTTCAAAGAATGCAACACGAGGTTTTTTTGCTTCTAAAATACGAACAAGTTCAAAAAAAAGATTGCCTCTACCTTGTTCATCGTTAAAGCCTTGACGATAACCAGCAATAGAAAAGGCTTGGCAAGGAAAACCTGCTAACATAATATCAAAATCTGGTATTTCATCAGCTTGTACATCATTTATATCACGTCGGTCTACCTTAACATCAAAGTTCAGCTCAAAAGTATCAGCAGCATAATTATCAAATTCATTAGCATATATTGTTTTGAAACCTGCATTTTCAAAACCTAAATCAATTCCGCCCACTCCAGCGAAAAAAGAAGCAATTTTCAACATAAATATTCTCCTATAAATCAAGTATGATATATAGTATACAACAAAAAGCGGCACGCCGCAATTTTAATAAACTGAAAAGGGAGATAAAACAACTCCCCTTTCAGTTTAGTGTCTATTATCTTCGATAATTCGACATCGTCTAATATCAAAAATAATATCTGGTTGTAAGTTTTTTGCGTCTACAAACAAAGATTGTAAACTCACGTGAGGACGCCTTCCAGCAGCTTTTTGTTCTTGTATAGTTTGAGTCTTATTTGCTGGATATTTCCCAAACTCTTCTGAATTAATGTTTAAATCATAAATATATAATTTATTTTCATCAAGATAAAATCTCAGAAATACTAAATTGTCAAAGACTGTTTTAGGTCCGAAAGAAGATAAATCTCCTTCAAACTTTGATGTTGCCTTAAACTCAATTTTTTTATTTGTGATTGGGTCTGTTGCATCACCGACTTCACTGCCCCTATTCCATAGATAGCCTAAGCAATAACATCCCATAGGTTCACTAATTGCATCAGGCATATTCATTCCTCGAGAACTAGTGTTTTTAATATAGGTGTTTAGGTCTTTCCATTTAAAGTAAGCATCACAAGTTGCATCTATTCTGGCATCATCAATTTCAATATATCCAAACTTTTTATAAGCCAATGAATCACCTTGGAGTTGTTTTATCCCCTAAGTAGCATTTTATCATAGAATAGAGATTTCTAAAGAAAATAAATAATGACTTTCGTTATCTTATCAGGCTATCAATCAGAATTGCGCTATTGATAATTTCTATTCTATCCAAAGAACTGTTTACATTATTCATAGCTAGCTGATTTCTGATACCTTCTGCTTCAATACTAGAAGAAACATTGTTAGCCATTTGATAAATTTCTTCACTAATTGATTCTCTTATTCTTTCTCCAGTTTTAATCATTGTATCAATCATAGATTGTCTTGTATCTCCAAGCTCTTTTAATACAGCTTGCTTAAATTTATCTTCAATAGCTAAGTTGGCTGCTTCTTTCCAAGTATCTGCCCTTCCTGATGATATTAGACTACTAAAAATTAGACTTGTTTCAATCATTCCCTCAGATTTATTTTTAGTCCATTGTTCTGGCATAGCTTTTCCAAGTCTAGTATTAGATTTTTCAAGCATAGAACTTTTCTTAAATTCTGATGTAAGATTTTTTACAGAAACTAAAAATTCTTCTCCTTTGTCTTTCCATATAGAAATATGTTCTTTTAGTATTTTAGCTCTTTCTAAATTATTTTTATATTCTTCTACATTTAGAGTTACAGAATAATTCAAAGAGTTAGGATAGTCATAATTTTTGCTATTCCGACAATAACTAGGCTTCCCATTTTTTATACTGTAATTTACTTTTGCCAAATCTAAAGGTATTTGTTTGATAAATTCTTGAATGCTATTTCCTTTTGATAATTTTAATTTCCAAAGTATTATTTTCCCAATTTTAAAAAGGATAGGCCATACAAATAAGGAAATAAATGAATACAAAAATATACGAGTATAATTAATATCTACAGGTCCAAATTTTGAAACTCTCGACTTTCCTATATATAACAGTCCATTTTCTGGAAATAAATATAAAAAAATTCCTAGGGTAATTGCTAAAGTTATATAGACCCAAAAAGATATTTTCATATTTTTTTTACCAACGAAAACTTTCTCAAGTTCACCTTTACTTTTGAAGTTTAAATGCTTAGTTAGGGAGTCAACAGTTAAATTTCGTCTTTGTTCCCTATATTCAGATTCCTGAGTTTTTATATTTTCTAGGTATTGCTGAATTTCTTTGTTAATTTCATTTAATTTTTCAGTATCATTTTTTATAAAAGTATCTCTAATAGTAATAAGCTCTTCAAGTGATTTATCAGGTAAAATATTAAACATTGCCTTGATTTCTTTATATTTAGGACTTTCACTATTATTAGTCATATCTTCCCAGTTTTGATTAACTGTATTTCTAGCATTAATTGCAGGTTGTTCTTGAGAAATTGTTAGTGCAAAATAGTCTAACAACTTTTTCTTAGGGAGCTGTGTAACATCAAGAGTGTCAATTGTGGTTAGTTCATTCATTTTTTTCTCCTTAAAATAATTTATCCAAAAATTCTTCTGAACCAACTTTTTGGTTCTTCTTTTTTTAGTTCAGAAAATTCTAGTTCTAATTGCTTTTTCTCATCAAGTGTTTGCTTAGTTAAAATTTGCTGATTCTCTAATAGTTGTTGCAAGTGGTCAATCTGAGTATTCTTTTTTTCCAATTCTTTCTGAAAAAAATCAAGTTGATCGACTAGGTAATTATTGGGTAATTCACTAGTTTTTTCATTAGGTATTTTACCTTGTATATTTTCTTTTATTATCTCTATACCAGTGTTTTTAATGTAGGTAATACCATTTTCTTTTGTGGTTAATTCACTAGGTAATTTCCTTACCTGATACTTAACCTTATCTTTGCTGACATTCAACTCGTCAGCCAATTGTTTTATAGTTTTTTTTACCATTTGTTGCTCCTACTTAAAAAATCAGATAGGATATTTTCTTTTAATTGTTTATCTTCTTCCTCTTGTTTTTCAGCTAATAATTGAGCTTTTTTATCCTCTTCACTTTGTCCTAATTTCAAACCTAAAATTCTGTCTTTAGCTCTTAACTTTTCACTTTCTGATAATTCTCCATTATGTTCAATATTAAACAATTTTTGTCTAATATCTTCTCTTTCTCCTTTTGAAAAATCATCAGAATCATTTTTTTCTGGCTTCCAACTAAATCTATAGGCAATTACTGGTTTACCTCTTCCTTTTCCATATTTCTTGGATATTTTTAGTCCTCTAAATAAAGGTGTTAATTCTTCCTTTATAGGTTTTAAGACTCTTAAATCAACATTTTCACTTTTATTTAAATAGCTTTTTGGAATATCCAACAATTCAAAGAAATTGGCTTTTGAAAATTCAGCCCAACCAGTAGTTCTGTATTGCTTTAATAGCCTAAACATTGTCTTGGAATAAGAACTTTGAAGCTCTCTAAATTCAGCTAAAGAGTATCTGACCCAAGTTTCTAAATTATTAAGCAGAGGGATAGCCATTTCATTCATTTGTATTTCTACATAAGGTTCTTCAATATCTCCATTAATGGCAAATTTATTGAACATATTAAATGCTTGAAAACTTAACCCACTTTTAGAGGTACTACCAAATTGTAGGCTTAACAATTTCAAGTAAGTTTTTCTTAAATCATCAATAAACCTTTTATTAGCTGTAGGTTTATAGTCACTTAGTTCTTTTAATTGCTCAAATGAAAATACAACTGTTTCATCTTTTTTATCTCTCATTCTAGAGATAATAGAAAAAAATAGGTTCATTTCAACAGGAGTAAATTGTTTTAAAGGAATGGTATTTAATTCTGAGTCATACTTAATTATTTCATTAGCCATTGTATCTCCTCATATATGTTATTTAATGCCACACCTATTATACTACATCAAAGCACTACAAGCAATGCATATCTGTAGTGGATAAAACAGACAATTAGTAGTGTATAAACAGACATTTGGTAGTGGATAAAACAGACAATTAGTAGTGTATAAACAGACATTTGGTAGTGGATAAAACTTGTAACTCTTTGTGGCAGTTGAGGTTTCAGCCTCCTAAAAGAGTATTAAAAGAGATATATAAAAGAGTTATAAAAGAGGTAGGGAGGAAATTGTTGGCACAAAACTATCTTTTTTTATTCTTGTGCTATAATTTATGTGTAAGAAAAATTATTAAAAACTCTCAAATTTTGAGGGTCTGAAAATCAAACAGTACACTAAAAAACAAATGAACAAAAACAAGACTCTTTTCTAAATTTGGGAAAGGAGTCTTGTTTTATGCCTACAAATAATTTAAAAAGATATAGGACATTCAATGGAATGATTAACTATGACTATTTTAGAAAAAATGAAAATGGAAAAATTGAGAATACTTTATCAGAAACAGACTTTAAGGAACTAGTTATTTCTAAAATAGCTAAAGAAAATTCAATAGACTGGTTTTGTCTTGTAGCTCATAACAGAGATATTCTTGATGAAGAATCAGGAACTCTAAAGCCTCATCATATTCATTTTGTACTCAGATTTGAAAATGCTAGAACAATCAACAGTGTTCTAAATTCATTATCTAAAGTAAAAATATCAGAGAGAAATATTTCAGCAGCTCAATCAGTAGCAAGCTCTTTGCTTTATTTAACTCATACAACCCCACAAGCAATTAAAGAGAAAAAAACAAGGTATGAAGTTTCAGAGCTATCAATATTTGCAGAAAATCATTTTCTAAACCAATCAGAGAAAGAACTTTGGTATAGAAATAAAATCAGTGGTAGTTTGGGACAAATTTCTAAAAAATTTGATGAAACACCTTTAATTATTGATATTTACAAGGAAATTCAACAAGGGTTTATTCCTACAGACAATAATTTACTTAATTTGATTAAGTCCTATCGTTCTCTCTATCAGCTTTCAGAAGAAGAAATTTTAGTTTTTGTCAGAAAAAACAGAAAACAATTTCAAATGGATAGAGAATCTTATATTCAAGATTATGTCAGAACCAAAAAATCTCAAGGAAAGGTACACAATCTTTTTTATATCAATGGATCGGGTGGAATTGGAAAATCAATTTTTTCTAAAAGTCTTTCAGAAAAACTCATTAGCTTAAAATATTCAACCCAAGATAAACAAGACTTACTTTTTGAAAGTAGTAGCTCTGGTAAAAATTCAGACTTACTAAATCAATATGAATTACAACCAATATCAATTTTTGATGATTTGAATATCAATAGTTTTAGCAACACACAACACTTTCTGAAGCTATTTGAGAAAAATATTGTGCCACTCATTCAATCAAGGTATCAAAATAAATATTTCTTGTCTGAATATAGCTTTATAACAAAATCAGAACCAATAAAAACTTTTATTAGCAGCATTTATAGATTAAATGGAGTTCATTCAGAAATTAATCTCAAGCAACAAATTTTAAGAAGGTTTTCTTTAATCATAGAAATAGAAACAGACAAACTGATTCTCAAAGAAATAAAGAGAAAACCCAATACAACTGAATTTGAGATAGTCATTTCAGAAGTAATTCAGTTTGATAATTTAACTTTTATAGAGCTATTTTCAAGCTATGATACAGACAATACTCAATTTAAAAAACTGCACAAACAAAGAGAGAAAATCATTGAAAAAATAGTCAATGAATACCTATAAAAGCTGAAATTTTTTAAGAAAAATATTTTTACTTTATATAATTAAAGTGTAAAAAAAAATAAATAAAAAGCAGAGAAAACTGCAACAAATCAAGGAAAAGATTATGAAGAACAAAAATATAATTAAATTAGAGAGCAACTTAGACAGCACAAGATTTCTTTTAGCAAAACTTGCAAAAGAAAAAGCAATCACATTTGAAGAATATAATAGACTACTAGATAGCACGTTGCCAATTCAAAACGTGATTATTGCTCTAAAAGAAGAAAATGGAGGAAAGGATAATGCTTAAAGACTTAAACAAATATAATCAATTTCAGGTTGACAAGTTTCTTCAGGACTTTGGGGGAATAATTTTTCTCAATGCTGAAGAAAATTATCTGTACATTGATGGGAAGAAATCAGAAACAGTGCAAGGAAGCAAAGTAGAGGTTATTTTGAGAGGTTCAGAGGGAGTTAATGAGTTTGAAAAACTCTCAATCAAGTTTGAGAGCATTCCAGTATCTGAATTTGAGAAAGTAAAAAAAATGACTCCAATTAAGTTACAAGGAGCAACTGGGACATTATGGGGAAATGGAGCTTTCAAAAACAATTTATCAATTAAAGCAGAAGGATTCACTGTTCTTTCAAAGGATAATCAATAATGTTCTCTAGCTTGAAAATAATCAGTAGCAAACATTTTAGATTGCTCATTGCCACAATTTCAATCCTGATTGTGGCTTTTATTTTAATTATCTTGCCCCCAACAAGATATGTGGCTCTAATTTCCGTTTTAAGCCTGTTTTCAGCTCTTTTAAGCCAAAAGGTAAGGGAGACAATTAAAGAGTGTTTTATGACCCTTAAAATTGAAACTGAGGGGCTTTTAAATAATGGAATATATTTAAAAGAGGTTCAGCCCTCTTTGGAACAGAAACATATTTTTGTTAGACTGC